>PHDR01000095.1 GCA_002841035.1 Bacteroidetes bacterium HGW-Bacteroidetes-12
GCGTAAAGATGTTGAAAGAGTTGGTGGTAACTATGATAAATTTGATCAAACTGACCCAGAGATGTTTTTTAATATTCGATTTAAGTATAATAATGTTATAAGACCTGATGATCTATTTGAGATTTCAAATAGTGATATAAATATTACTACAAACCGCTATAAATTACTTCCCAGAAAAACAGATATTTCTTTTGAAACAGAAAATCAAGAGGAAGAAGGAGATGAAAATGAAGGAAATAAAAAAAACACACATAAAAGAAGAAAAATATTCAATTGCGATATTGAATTTGATCCATATCATGACCAAATGCAAAATGCAATATTTGAATTATTGAAAAATTCAGAAAAATATAATTACAAAAAAGTATTTATTGAAAAAAGTAGAGTTGATATAAAGGCAATAACCCATGATGGAGTTTGGCATTATTTTGAGCTTAAAACGGATAATCCAAAACAAAGTATTAGAAAAGCATTGGGACAAATTATGGAATATGCCTTCTTTCCAAATAAGGAAAAAGCCGAGAAATTAATAATTGTTGCGGATGAAAAACCAAACGAAGATGTAATCAAATACCTTGATTATATTAGAAAAAAATTTGGTTTACCAATTACCTACAGAAACTTCAATTTAAATAGCAATGAATTGTCAGATGATTATTAGAAAAAAAGTAATAGTTCACCTACAATTGGGGAAAAATTGCTCAATATGCTGAAAAGGAAAATCAACTAACTCTAAAAGTATATAATAAACATAGGAAAATTAAGGTTTCAAATCCACAACTTTTCATATTCTAACCCGTTAGCTACATACACACTAAAAAAAATGCTAAATTAAAATGATATTAAAAAAAGTACAAATTGTAAATTATAAGAGTTGCAATAACATATATATAGAGTTAGAAAAAGACAACCCTAATATTTTAATCGGGATTAATGATTCAGGTAAATCGACAATTCTAAATGCAATTGGCCTTCTATTAGACGAAAAAGCAAAATTCAATTTTATCCAGGATGATAAAGTAAAAAAAGACTTATCCAACACAATTTTGAAAGAGGCAGAATTTATTGCTTCATTTAAAAAATTTGAAATTGAACCAATACAGTATTCAGAAAATTGTTGTTATATAATTGGAGAATTTGAACTTGAAGAAAATGATATTAATGATGATGTTTCAACTCATTTACAGTGGGTTCTAGATAAAAATGATGTTACAAAAATTTTACTTTGTAGATGTTTAAATAATTCTGATAAATCGTCCAATTATTATCTGCTAACGCCTCAAGGAATTGATGACAAAAACGAGTATTATAAAGAAAAAGCTACAGCTTTAGGTAGAATTGCTAAGGAGAAAAAAATTGAAAAAGCAGAAAACACAAATAATTCTGGTAGATTTTCTGCATTAGAATTATTAAGAAGTATAATGAGTACTTTAGAACTTAAGCAAGTTTGGTCTGAATATAAATTTGATAAAAATTTCTTCCCCCAATACAGATATTTGGACTGGAATATTTCAATGGACCAACTAACTCAGTTCACAAAAGATACAATGCAAGAGCAAATTAAAGTTGAACTTCAACTGGCAAGACAATTTGCAAATGAAAAACGTATAGAGGCACAAGAAAAAATAAATACAGAACTAGATGTATTTGCAATAAATTTTTTAAAAGATGTTCCTAATATTGAAAAATTAAAGGCAAATATCTACTTCGATGTTGAACCTAGAATAACTGATTTTGTATTAAATAAAAAAAATAGTGTTGGAGACATTCATATTGAATCTCAAGGAGAAGGTATAAAAAGACAAATTTGGTTTTCATTAATAAAATGGAACGCACTTAATACAATAAATCTTGAACATAAAAACAAAAAATTTATTTGGTGTTTTGACGAGCCAGAAACCCATTTATATCCCTCAGCCCAAAGAGATTTTTATAATACAATTAAGAAAACATCTAGTGCAAATGTTCAAACTTTAATTAGTACTCATTCAACAATTTTTGTAGACAAAACATTAATCAAAAGTATCAATAAAATTGACTTAAAAGAAGGTATAACTGATGTTTCTAAATGCATATCAATTGATGACATTTATGAAAATTTAAAACTTAAAAACAGTGATTTTTTGTTTTATGACCAATTTATAGTAGTTGAAGGTGATACAGAAGAAATATTATTACCTCACTTTTACAAAATTGTTAATGGTAGTAGCATAGAAACAGATAATATAAGGATTATTAATTTAGGAGGAAAAGATAAAATAGCTCAAAATGCTATTGTATTAGATGGCATTTTGGGAGATTTAAAAAAAACCGAATCAACTGTTTTTTATATACTTGACAAGGACGCTAAATTCAAACTAACAGATCTACAAATTGGAAAATATAATCCAACATTTGTTGGGAAACAAGATATTGAAGATTCTATATCATCAAATGTATGGCTAGAATTATTAAATCAAAGATTAGAACCTGATTTAAGATTAACATTAGAAGAAATAGAGGCTATCAAAGCAAAAATTAAAATAGATGTTGAAGAAGAAAGTAAAAAGAAATTCTATCCAAATTTGAAATATACTATAAGAAAAAAATTAATATTATTAGAGTGTGATGACTATTACATAATTGACGATGCTTTACCATCTAAAGGAAGTGAATCTGGCAGAATATTGATTGAATATATAAAAAAGACAAATGACATTCCTACAAATCTTATTAACAAACTAAAAGAAATAAAAGCCATTAGCTAATTCAGGTTAAAAAATTGCTTAATTCAATAAAATAGAATGGTTCTAAAACATAAAAAATACTAATTTTAAATGTTGGGAAGTTATGATTTCATAATCGCAACTTTTCCTAGCCTAAACTGATGGCAATAATTAAAAAACCCGAGTGGTCGAACCGGCTCGGGTTAAATATTTATAAATATTCATCGTGAGGTTGTCGAAACAGTAAAGTATACAAACCGCTTTCGCCATTTTCTTGGACTTTGTCCAATCCCTTTGGACCGCTGTTGTAGCCTTTACTAAATTTATTAATCCCCTTTCCTCCGAAGGGACATACAAATATAAGAAAATAAAGTATCTTTAATTTTTAAATTTAGTAACACCTATGATTAATATTGCTTCTAAAAATATTTCTAAATTGGATTTATCAAATATGAATTTGATTGAATTCCCTAAAGAAGTTTTACATTTAAAAAATTTAAGAAAATTGAACTTGAGTGGCAATAAAATAGTTGTAATACCAAGTGAAATTGAAAGACTAAAAAATTTAGAATTATTGGACTTGTCAAATAATAATATTACTAATTTTTATGCTAAAATTTGTTCATTAACTAAATTATCTGTTCTTAACTTAAACAATAATAAAATTAAAACAATTCCAAAACAAATTTCAAATCTCAAAAAATTAAGAATATTACAATTATCCAACAACAAAATAACATCTTTACCAAAGACATTTAATGAATTAGAAAGTCTACAAAAATTGAATATTTCAAAAAATCTATTTGTAGATTTTCCCAATGAAATTTTAAGACTATCCAGAATGAAGAATTTATGGCTAAATTATCTTCAATTAAAATCATTTCCAATATCTCAAATTACAAATGAACTTACTAATCTTTCTGGAATATATTGTTATGGGAAAATTGTCAATACAAATAATATTAATAAAGATTATGTTCATCTATCAAAAATTAAAGGAAATAGCTTGGCAGAATTTATCCTTTTAACAAACTCAGTTAAAATTAATTCAGAAAAACCGAAAATATCATTAAATAAAAAAATTAGCAACCTAAATGTTCAAAAGAATAGAATATTTATAAGTTATTCTCACACTGATAAAGATTGGTTAAAAAAAGTTCAAACAAACCTAAAAGTTTTAACGTTTAACGATTTTGAGTTTGATTTATGGGATGATACTAGAATAGAATCGGGTGATAAATGGAAAACAGAAATTGAAAATGCTCTTGAAAAAGCTGGTATTGCAATATTGATAATCTCAACGGAGTTTTTAATTTCCGATTTTGTAAGAAGTAACGAACTTCCTACAATTTTAAGAAATGCCAAGGAGAATGGAACAGTAATACTGCCCCTAATTGTTAAACATTGTCGATTTACCAAAGACAAATATTTATCAATATTTCAATCAGTTAACGACCCAAATAAACCTCTTAATTCTTTAAAGGAATTTGAAGTAGAAAAAGAACTTGTTAAATTAACAGAAGATGTGGAAAAAATCCTCTTAGGATAAATTAATATTGCCAACACCGCATTTAAAAAAATTAGTTAATCTAGTTAAAGAAGAATACTTAACTAACTTTAAAACTTAACGACAAATATTGAAAATTATGGTCTCAAAATAACAATTATTCACACTCGACACCTTTATTATCAATTAGTAAAAAACAAAGCAAAAAATTTCTATTTAATTTTATTGCAAAATCATTATTCGTTTATCAAAAGCCAAAAAAAAATTTATTTTTGCCTCATGCTCAAAATAGTTTTAAATTTATTGTATGGACAAATTAACCAAAGAGCAACGCAGAAAAAACATGCAAGCTGTCAAGAACAAAGATTCAAAGATAGAGCAGATACTTGCTAAAGCATTATGGAAAAAAGGTTACCGCTATAGAAAAAATGACAAAACAATTTTTGGCAAACCAGATCTTACTTTTAAAAAATTAAAAATTGCTATTTTCTGCGATAGTGAATTTTGGCATGGTAAGGATTGGGAAACAAAAAAAGACAACCACAAGAGCAATGTTGAATTTTGGCATCAAAAAATAGAACGAAACATTGAAAGAGACAAAGTAGTAAATGCAGAATTGTTGAAAAGTGATTGGAAAGTTATCAGATTCTGGGGTAAAGAAATTGAGCGAGATTTAGTAACTTGCCTAAATATAATTGAATCTACAATAAATGAAGCTAAAGGAAAAAATAACGTTTAAAGATTTTGAAGGAAAACAATTCAAAATTCGTGCTGTAGAATCTGAAAATCAAGATAAATCAGCCTTTACTCATTATTTGCACAACCATAAAAATGGTGTTTCTCAATTTTATAAAAGAGATGCTATTGAATATGTAAAAGATATTTTAGCATACAAATATCCTGAAGAAAACATTACGAACAAAGTAGCTGAAGAAGCCTTACAATACTTGATTTTTGACTTTAAAAGTTCAGCTCCATTTCCTGAACCAAAAAGACAAAACTTCAAATTCATTGATTTATTTGCAGGAATTGGTGGTTTTAGACTCGCATTTCAAAACTTAGGAGGGAAATGTGTTTTCACAAGTGAATGGGATCGATTTTCAAAAATAACTTATGAAGCAAATTTTGGAGAAGTTCCCTTTGGAGATATTACAAAGTCAGAGACAAAAAGCTTTATCCCCAATGAGTTTGATATTCTGTGCGCAGGATTTCCATGTCAATCATTTTCAATAGCAGGAAAAAGAGGAGGTTTTGAGGACACAAGAGGAACCTTATTTTTTGATGTTGCTGAAATAATAAAAAAGAAACAACCAAAAGCATTTTTCCTAGAAAATGTAAAAGGGTTAAGAAATCACGATAAAGGAAGAACACTGGCAACAATATTAAACACTTTAAGGGAAGATTTAAACTATTATGTTCCTGAACCAAAAATAATAAATGCTAAGGAATACGGTGTTCCTCAAAACAGAGAAAGAATTTTTATAGTTGGATTCAGAAAAGATTTAGGAATTCATGAATTTAATTATCCTGAACCAATTAATAAAAAAGTGGCTTTAGAAGATATTCTTGAAAAAGAAGAAGTTTCTGTTAAGTACTATCTATCCACTACTTATGTTGATACACTTCGTAAACACAAAGCCAGACATAAAGATAAAGGAAATGGATTTGGGTATGAAATTATCCCTAATGATGGAATCGCTAATGCTGTTGTTTGTGGAGGAATGGGAAGAGAAAGAAACCTAATTTATGATGAACGATTGACTAATTTTAATCCTGTTACAAAAATAACTGGCGAAGTTAATCGAGAAGGTATCAGAAAAATGACACCGAGAGAATGGGCAAGACTTCAAGGTTTTCCTGAAAAATTCAAAATCGTAGTGTCTGATGCTCAAGCATATAAACAATTTGGTAATTCAGTTGCTATACCGGCAATTCAGGCCACAGCAGAAAAAATTATTGAAAAATTATTTAGCAAATGATTACTGGAAACAAAGGAGAGTGGAGTGAAATATATGCCCTTTTCAAATTATTAGGTGATAAAGTTTTACAACCGGGAGATAAAAATATTGAGAAAATTAAAGATATCTTCTACCCTATTATAAAAATACTTCGATCAGAATCAAATGGAGATTTTGAATATTCTATAAATGATGACATTGTTTTAAT
Source organism: Bacteroidetes bacterium HGW-Bacteroidetes-12 (assembly GCA_002841035.1). Taxonomy (GTDB): domain Bacteria; phylum Bacteroidota; class Bacteroidia; order Flavobacteriales_E; family Vicingaceae; genus BRH-c54. The sequence continues at coordinate 6,379 of PHDR01000095.1, forward strand.
AGTAGGAAATTCAAAAGAATTGAGGATTCCTATTATTGAATTTAAACAAAAATCTATTTCATTACTTAATTACATTAAATCAAGTTCTGCCGGGACATTTTCAATCCCGGAAATTGAAATATTTATGAAAAGTATCAATTGCATTTCATTAAAAGCTAGCTCCTCATCTAAAACGGATATAACTATTGTCGTCCACGATCAAAGAACAAATCAACAACCAACACTTGGATTTAGTATAAAGTCGCAATTAGGCAACCCTTCAACACTACTAAATGCCGGTAAGACAACAAATTTTACTTTTAAAATAAACAATTTGATTTTAAACTCAAGTGAAATTGCAAAAATAAATTTCATAGATTCAAGAAGCAAAATAAAAGATAGAATTGAAGAAATTTTAAATAAAGGTGGCCAATTTGAATTTGTAGAAACAGAACAAAAAATATTCTCAAACAATCTTATTTTAATTGACAGTTTTTTGCCTCAAATTTTATCCGAAATTGTTTTTGATTTCTATAATAGTAATCACACAAAAACTTCTGATTTAGTAAATGAACTTGAAATAAAAAACCCATTAAAATTTGACATTTCTAATAAACATAGATTTTACAATTATAAAATCAAACGTTTTCTTACAGATACTGCACTTGGAATGATGCCCTCAAAGGTTTGGACAGGAAAATATGATTCTACAGGAGGCTACTTAATTATAAAAGAAGATGGTGAAATATTATGTTATCATATATACAATCAAAACGAATTTGAAGACTATTTGATAAATAACACAAAACTTGAAACTGCAAGTTCAACAAGACATAAATTTGGAGAACTATTTGAAGAAAATGGAGAATTATTTTTTAAACTGAACTTACAAATTAGATTTATTAAATAGAATACCGACACACGAATCCATTCTTATTTGCAAGTCATTAAACTAATAATAAAGTAATAAACAAGATGAATAATTTAAAAATTGTAGAATCAAATTACACCTAACTATACTAAAATCTTATTTGGTCAAAATTAAAAAAATATGGAAAATTTAAAATTGGGAATTGAATCAGATGATGGAGATTTCAAAGATTTTTTCTTCGACAACTTTATAATAGATGGTTTATTTTTTACTTCAGATATTAAAAAAATTAATGACAATTGCAAAAATTTTAAAATTAAAATAGACAAATCTCGAGTAGCTCCAATTATTTCTAAAATAGAGAATATTGCAATAATTACATTTTATGTTGATAATGAAAACCAAGCTCAATATTTTGTTGGGAATGATTTAAATTTGAATGAATTGAATAGATTACCTGAAACCGAATTAAAATTTGAAGATAAAATATTGGTTATAGAAGCATATTGTTTATTTTAAAAAAACTTCATAAACACTTAATTAAAGATAAAATAATCTCTTACCGTACAATAATCGTACAAATATTAAAATTAAAAAACCGTAAATACTTAATTTATAAGTATTTACGGTTTTTCTCCGCAGAGAGGAAGGGATTCGAACCCTCGATACGTTGCCGTATACACGCTTTCCAAGCGTGCGCCATCGTCCACTCGGCCACCTCTCTAAATTGGTTAATTCCCCAAATACATTTCAATCAGACCTGCTGGGGTTTCAACGGTAATTTTTTTATTCTCTCTGTCCACTTTTTTGATAAAATGGTCAATCATCGGTATAAAAACTTCCGTTCCGTTCGAGTTCACCTCAAACAATGGTTGGGCTGTTGAATCATTAATACCGGTAATAACACCAACATAGCCGTAATTGACATCTTCAATATCAAAATTGATAATTTCATGAAAATAGAACTTATTTCCTGTCAGTTTTGGCAAAAATTCAATTGGCAAATACAATTCCGAACCTAAAATGGCATCGGCATCGGCTTCGCTTTCCACATCTTCAAATCGCACGCGCAACTGATTTCCTTTTTGCAAAATGCTTTCTACAATAAAAAATGGAACCAGGTCATTGCCCAAAGCAACAAATACTGATTCCAAATTTTCGTATAGTTCTGGCTCGTCTGTATCTAATTTGATAACAACTTCCCCTTTAAAACTGTGTTTTCTAACGATTTTGCCTAAATAAAAACAATCTTCTTTACGCATTATCGCTAAAAATTAATTACTCGGTTTTTCCTTCTTCTGAAGCTGCAGCTTGTGCGTCATCAATTGTTTCAGGAGCTGCTTCTTCCACTACTTCTTTAGCAGCTTTTTCAGCATCTTTTTTGTCGGCCTCAGCTTTAACGGCAGCATTTACAGCTTCGTTAGCAGCAGCTTTACGCTCTTCGTTCACTTTTACTTCAGCTTCAAAAGCTTTGGCGATTGCATCAGTTTCAGCTTTTGCCAAACCTTGTT
>PHDR01000096.1 GCA_002841035.1 Bacteroidetes bacterium HGW-Bacteroidetes-12
CTAATTTTCATCCTCCAGAAAGGCAAATACGCCACATCATCCCTACCATCTTTTTCTGAGATAACTCCAAATTCTATCCTACGCAAGGTCTCGCCAGAGGCTTCCCATAGAGAATTGCAATTACTACAAATGAGGACACAGCTTTCTTTCTCTGCAATGAGGTCCCATCCGCAATTGGGACACAGGGTTGAAAGGAATCTTATTCCCCAATTCTGCTTCTCTTCAAAGGAAAAGTCTCCATCGCCTCTTTCCCCAACCTCCGTCGCAATGGGTCTATTGAGGATTGCATCAAAAATCGTATTGTGCTGGATAAAGATTGGAGAATAAATCAGGCTCACAACTTCTCCTATACATGCATTATGGAAGGTAACATTTTCTATTTCATTCGAATCCTCAAAAAGTTCATTTTTTTTAAAAATACAAAAAGCCTCTTTAATACTAACTTTGCTTTCTCTAATAGATTTAATTTCCGTACCTGTAAGTTGAATCCCTGTAGTAAATTTCTCTAAAAATTCGTACTCAAAACTTGCTCGTCTGTTCTTTATGTTGATGGGGTTACTCATTGCTGCAAAAGTAAGTAATTACGTATTATCAATTATCAATTTTCTATGGTCAATTAACTCAACCCCACATCTAAGGTCATCATCACAATAAAACCACCAATAAAACCAAGTGTAGCAATATCGGTATATTTATCTTGTTGTGTTTCGGGTATCACTTCTTCAACTACTACATAAATCATAGCACCTGCTGCAAAGGCAAGTGCATAAGGTAAAATGGGCTGAAAAGTAATTACTGCCCAAGCACCTAACACTGCTGCAAAAGGCTCTACTATTGCCGATAACTGTCCGTAATTAAAACTTTTCCAGCGCGATAAACCTTGTCTTCTAAGCGGCATAGCCACTGCAATTCCTTCGGGAAAATTTTGTATTCCTATACCTATTGCTAAGGCTATTGCTCCTCCCATTGTTGCTCCATCTAAGCCAATGGCTGCACCGCCAAATAAAACACCTATTGCCAAGCCTTCGGGAATGTTATGTAAGGTTATTGCCAACACTAATAAAATGGAACGGTGCCATTCCGTTTTTACGCCTTCCTTATCTGAAACTTTAAAATTAATGTGCAAATGCGGCAACAGCTTGTCTAATCCAAACAAAAACATTGCCCCACCTAAAAAACCAAATGCGGCAGGAATAACTTTTACAAAACCTTCGCCTCCACTCATTTCTATAGCTGGGCTAAGTAACGACCAAAAACTTGCTGCCACCATTACTCCACCCGTAAAACCCAACATTCCATCAAAAAATGCTCGGTTCATGGTTTTAAATAAAAATACAAACGCAGCACCCAAAGCAGTTACGCCCCAAGTAAATAAAGAGGCATACAATGCTTGTTGCACAGGGCTTATCGATTCAAAAAAATGTTTTATTTCTTCCATGTTTTATATTAGTTATTGGTGTTGAGTGATGAGTGGTGAGTGATGGGTATTTCTAAATAATTTTTCAACTTTATAAACTTTCAACTTTATGAACTTTATGAACTTTCAACTTTATGAACTTTATAAACTTTTTACTATTAAATTTTTACTTGCTTGGTGCGAAATAACAACCGCTTTTCCGTTTACCAAAATTTTCATGGTAGAATCAAACGCAACAATATCAATTACCTTTACTTCTGTGCCTAATACCAATTGAAGTTGTTCTAAATAATTCAAATAACTTTTTGAATGTTCTTTTACGCCAACTATTACTCCTTTTTCTTCATTTTTTAAATCAGAAAGTGCAATGTCTTTGTGATAAGCTACTTTCCCATCTTTATCAGGAATTGGGTCTCCGTGAGGGTCGTACTTAGGGAAATCTAAAAATTCATCTAAGCGTTCTGTTAATTTATGGGTGTTAATGTGTTCTAATTCTTCTGCCAATTCGTGCACTTCGTCCCATTTAAAATTTAATTTTTCTACCAAAAAAACTTCCCATAGTCGATGGTTTCTAATAATGGAAATTGCTATATCTTTTCCTTTTTTTGTTAAATCAACACCTTGATATTTTTGGTAACTCACCAATTTTTTGTCTGCCAATTTTTTTATCATATCAGTAACTGACGATGGTTTTGTGTTTAACAAATCGGCAATAGCATTAGTAGAAACGCCTTGGCTTCCATTTAAACTTAGTTTGTAAATGGCTTTCAAATAGTTTTCTTCAGTAAAAGAATTCATAGCTAATTTTAATTTTATACAAAGATAAAAATAAAATATGAAAATAAAATATTTATTTTTTAGACTAATCTAAATTTATTTTATAGTTTTGATTAAAATTTATTTTATGCGACTACTTATTATTATTTCTTTTATTTTTATACAATTTAATAGCAAAGCTCAGGTTTCGGGCAAAATTATTGACGATAAAACAGGATTAACTTTGCCAGGAGTTAATGTTTATATACCTGCTACACAGCAAGGAGTTGCTACCAATGAAAAAGGCGAGTTTTTACTAAAAAATGGTTGCGAAAAAGGGTGTTTGCTCCAAATTCAATTTATTGGGTATGAGAAAAAAATAATTTCGATTAGTTTAGATGCTTTGAATCTGCCACTTATTATACGATTAAAAGAAGGCGCATTAACGATGGACGAAATTGTGATTAGCTCTAATTTATATCAAACTACTTCAAAAATACCTTATCAGGTGGCTATGGTTACGCCCGAAATGATACAGCAAGAAGGCAATATTTCGTTAATGGATGTTATTGCAGAACGACCTGGTGTTGATCAAATTAAGTTTGGTCCTGGCATTGGAAAACCTGTTATTAGAGGACTTTCTTTTAGCCGTGTTCTCACTATTTATAATGGATTGCGATTAGATAATCATCAATGGGGAGCCGACCACGGTTTGGGAGTAAATTCAACTGGAGTTGGTGGTGTTGAAGTAATTAAAGGGCCTGCTTCTATTATTTTTGGTAGCGGTGCTTTGGGTGGAGTTGTAAATATTTTAGACGAACCCATTCCTGCACAAGGAAAACAAAACACTTATTTTTTAAACACGTTGCACAGCAATAATTTAGGCGTGAAAACAGAATTAGGGCATCGTGCTGCATCAAAAAAAGGTTGGTTTTGGAGTTGGCGAAGTGCTTACGAAACGCATGCAGATTACACAGACGGAAACAAGAGAACGATAGGGAATTCAAGATTTAATAATAACGTGCATAAATTTGATGTTGGCGTAATAAAAAAATGGGGAACTTCAAAAATATCGTATCATTATATAAGCCAAAAACTAGGAATTATTTCTGATAATGAAATGGTTACTTCTTTGGAAACACACAGAAACGACCGTACATTTCAGCTACCTTGGCAAGAAGTTACCGATAAAATTATTACTTCGCAGAGTGCCTTTTTTCTAAAAAATAGTGTGTTGAATTTAAAAATAGGTTACCACACCAATCAACGCTTAGAAATTGAGAGTGATGAAAAAGGGGTTGATTTGGGCTTAAAATTAAACACGAGCAGTTATGATGTGAATTATAAGTTTTCTCCCCTAAAAAAATTAGATATTACTATTGGAAGCCAAGGAAATTATCAGGAAAATACGAATTTGAATATGGCTTCAAAAATTTTATTGCCCAATGCAACGCACACCGATTTAGGCATTTTTGCTTTAATTGGTTATGAATATACTTCTTGGAATTTTTTAATTGGTTCTCGATATGACAGCAGAAAATTAAATGTATCAACAGAAAAATTAACTAACTTACAACTGATAAATAATTCAACAACAGCTGAAAAGCAATTTTCAGGATTTACTGGCTCTTTTGGTGCAACAAAAAAACTCACAGAAACATTACTTTTAAAAGCAAGTTTTTCTAATGGATTTAGAGCACCAGATTTGGCTGAATTATTTTCAAACGGACAACATCCTGGCACAAATCGTTTTGAACTAGGCAATTCCGAATTTAGTCGTGAAGAAAATTACGAATTGGATTTAGGGTTAGAATTAAAATTTGATAAACTACGCATTGCTGTTACAGGTTTTTACAATCAAATTAACAACTACATTTTTTTTAAACCTACCAATGAAATTAGAAACAGTTTAATGGTTTGGACATTTAACCAAAGCAATGCTCTATTAATTGGAGCAGAAACGGAATTAATTTATAAACCATTCAAAAAAATAGAGTTTAGTAATAATTTAGCGTATGTAAATGGAAAAGAAGCAAATGGAACTTTTTTGCCGTTAATTCCTCCGTTCACCTCTATAACAAAAGTAAGTTATGAATACCAAAAAATTAACTTTTCTGTAAAACATCGCTTTGCCGATGCTCAAACCAATGTTGCTGATGATGAAGAAGCCACCACATCGTATCATTTAATTGATGCGGCTGTGCAAAAAGAATTTACCACTAAAAAACTTGTCTATTTTTTACAACTTACTGCTGCAAATGTGTTTAACACTAACTATCTTAATCACTTAGCCCTTATTCGCCCGTTTGATATTAACCAACAAGGCCGAAATTTTAGGCTAACGGTTATGGTTCGTTATTATTAACTAGACGATAGGATATAGATATCACATCTAAACTTTCTAAACTTTCCAACTAATTCGTTACCATTTCATACCTAATCATTTCTTTTTTAATAGCGGAAAGCATTCCTGACTTACCATCCGTTTTAGCTTTGATTGGAATATCTTCATTCACATAATAGGAATAGGGATAATAATCGCTATTTAACCTAAATCCAAGTAATTCAAAATTAACCGACTTTTGATTTTCTGTGCTTTCCAACAACAATTGATAGGCTGTTTGGTGGCTATGTTTCATGCTCTCTACCGTTTTTTCACCTCCTCTAATTTCATAATAATTTAATCTTAAAAAGGCTATCTCGCTTACGTTATAATAACTAAAAATAGATGCAAAATTAGGTTCTAAATAATGAATTTTATATGCTTTATTCATGGCTACACCTCTAATGCTTAATTGATTATACAACTGTTTCATGAGTGTATAATGTTTAAAATTTTCTTTTTGTATGTCTTCCAAAAAAACAAACTTTCTATCATCAAAAGAGGAGTTAAGTTCCGTAAGTATTTCTTTTAAATAGGCTTTGTTATGTTCATTATTTTGCACTAAAACCAAATCATTTCCTTCTTTAATAAAAAGATTGGGATTTTCTATAACAATAAGTTTTTTATTAGATACAGTTGTTTCAAAATCTTGTTCCAAGAGAGATTGAGCAAAATCGCCATGCCTAATATTCTCCCTACTCAAATATTCTGTTAGATGAACGTCTCTAATAGCTTTATCATAATAAAAACTTAGTGCATAGGTTAATATACATTCATTACAATTATTTAATTCTAAGGCTTTCTCATAAAAATATACAAAAGCATCTGCATAAGTAATAAATGGAACTTGTTCCCAATAGAATTGTGTTTTAATATTTTTTAAATCAGTAGGGTTTAATGCTATAAATCTGGCATCAAACTTTTCTAACAAATGATTTTTTAGAGGTATTTTTTTTCTTACATTATCAATAGTAGTAGTATCCAAATAGCGATAAGTAATAAAATTTTGTTCCCAGCGTTGGTCAAATGCATAACATTTTCTTCTAATGGCTTCCATCAGGTAATAAATATAAGTTGGGTTATCAGGTTCTAATAAATGAAATGCAAAAGCTCGTTCAATGCACTCATCAAAACCACCCTCAACAGGTTTAACAAGCAATGCCTGTAATATTAATGGTTTAGCTTTGTTTTTGAATTCATTGAACCGTTCGGCACTTACTACAAAAAGTTGTTTCTTATCTAAATTTGGTTTGGCGTACGCTTGGTCTTTTTCGTAATACGCAATTCGTTCTTGTGATGGAGGAAAATGTGGGTTTTTCAATTCCCACTTGTTTTCCATTCTGGCTAATTTTTTTTGCTCCAAGCGTTCTAAAATCCGATAATAATTTAGCAGTCCAGAATGAAAATAAGATGTTTGTTTTAGCCAAACAGAAGCTAACGAGTCTGCTGCTAATTCTTGACTTTGAGAAAAATGTGAGGATGGTTTTTTATTGCTTCCGAAAAGACCCCAATCTATTCCTACAGTATGGTTGATTAGAAACCTTTTTAAATAATGTTGTTCATGATAATGTGCCAACTCATGCAGCATCATGGCTGCTAATGTAGCTTCATCGGTTAGTTCGGAAAACACACCTAAATTTATATACAGTTGTCCGGCAGGTGTTATATCTGCACCAAAAGTGCCTTCTTTCCTTATATAGACATGAATAGCACTATCATTTCTCAACGTCTTGGGTAATACTTTTTGAAGCACTTCATTCAAATAAGCTTCCATTTCAAGGTAATTCAATAATAAATCAGAATTTAATTCATCACTAATTTGTTTTCCAGCAATTAATGAAAACTGATAGGTTAGTCGGTTGTACTTAGCACTTTTGGTATAATTTGGTGCTCTTTCGTAAATATAATTAGTTGCATAAGCACTTTCTTTAAAAGGCTCTTTTTGCTGTGCTTTAATAATAAATGGGAGTAAGAATAAAAGTAGTACGAATTTCCTCATAATAACAACAGATTTGAAATAATGCTGTTCATTATCAATAATTAAGCCATTTGTTAATTTTTTGTTAATTTAAGATGTGGGAAACTTTTTCATTTCCAATTTTTTCCCATCAAAAACAGCATACGTATTATGTTTTATCCATTCTCCTAAATTAAAATAAGTGGAGTTTTCACTGATTGGAATTTCTAAAGGTAAATGGCGATGTCCGAAAACAAAATAGTCGATATGTTCTTTTTTTAAGTGGTCTTTACAAAAATGATAGAGTATTTCATTTTCTTTTCCTTCAAATTTTTCGTCATAGGTAATGTTGTTTCTTCGGCTTTTTCTGCTCCAAGCATTGGCAACACCTATTCCTAAATTAGGATGAATACGTGCAAACAACCACTGACAAACTTTGCTGGCAAAAACTGCTTTTAGCATTTTGTATTGTGTGTCGCCTGGTCCTAATCCATCACCATGACCTATAAAAAATTTCTTTCCGTTGTATTCTTTTATTATGGGTTCTCTGTATAATTTAACTCCTAATTCTTTGGGTAAATAATCAAAAATCCACATGTCGTGATTGCCAGTAAAAACATGAATAGGAATACCGCTATCGGTTATTTCGGCAATTTTTCCTTGCAATCGAACAAAACCTTTGGGAATGACAGTTTTGTATTCAAACCAAAAATCAAAAATATCACCTAATAAATAGATTTCCGAAGCATCTTTTTTTACTTCATCCAACCACTTTACTATTCTAGCTTCACGTTTTTTACTTTCTTCATGATTAGGTGCTCCTAAATGAAAATCTGAGGCGAAGTATATTTTGGTGGATGTACTCATTTTTGAGGGGTAAATATAAGTTTTTCTATTTCAACTTTACAAGTTTGCATAAACAAATGGTTTAACCACATAGTAACATAGTGTTTATTACTGAAAAAGTTCAACATAAGCTTCATATAGTTTGTTTCCATAAAATGGAAACGCTATGAGATGCTATAAATATCTTTGGCTAAATTTTTCTATGTATCTATGTGGTTTGAATTGTAAAAATTAGATTGATATTATTACATTTCAAATTTTCTTATTATCTCGAAAGGTTGTATCAATTTTAGGTTCAATACAAATCTAATTTTATCTTGATACTTTAATTGATTCAATTCTCCTGAAGATGTTATTGGAAAATATATTTCAAAAAAATCAGGAACTATTTTCAATGCTATTCCAACATTGTAGGCAAAATCGGAAACTTTATCAACTTCATTGCCTAAAAAATCACGAGAAATCGTTGCAGCCATTCCAACATCGGCATACAAACTAAGGTGCTTGGAAAGCAAATTGCTTTCAACATTTAGTGTGTTCATCCATTTGTTTGCTTGCATAAATTGCCCTTGAGACTCTGGAATGACTGGGTTTTTAAAACCTCCGTCTAGTAATGCAATTTGCTGATTAAATCGACCACCAACATCATTTCTTCCAACAAACAATTCGTTATACATATAATCTGATGCTTCCATGCCGCTAAAATTATAATTGAATCTACTGTTTTTTTGTTCATCGCTATTGTATAAAAATCTTCCTACAAAAAACCTAAAATTCAATCCAGTTTTTGGCTTTTTGTAAGCAAAGCTATAGCGTGCCTCCACATTTAATTTTACAAAATCTTGATGTTGCTGCACATTACCTTTCAACAGATATGGGTTAATAGGATGTTTGCTTTTAATTCCTCCTGTTACATTATTGATATAGAAATAATCTAAATTTTTAGCATAAAGTACTTTGCCGTTTTCATCTCTTTTAGCGAAATCGGTATTTTCTTCATAAATATTTACAAATTCATAGTAAAAAAATGTGTTGGTAAATTGCCTAGCTCGTTTTTTTCTAAACTCAATTTCAATTCGTGGATTTATTTTATAGTATTTCAATTCTTGCTTTCCAACATTTAACCTAGTAAAAGATTTTGCACTTGCTCCAACAGCCATATCTTGTATAAATGTATTGGGCATAATATGATAAAATGCAGAAGCATAACCATTAAGTTCGTTTGTATAAAATGAATAAAGCGGAGCTAGAATATATTCAAATTTTTTAGATGGTAGTGTAGAATTATAAAAAGCCATTCCAACCATAAACTTATCATTGTTGTTCCATCCTACAATGGG
>PHDR01000097.1 GCA_002841035.1 Bacteroidetes bacterium HGW-Bacteroidetes-12
AAGGGAGTTTTTAGGCAACATTTCTCACGAATTAAAAACCCCTATTTCGATATTGGTTTCAAATTTTGAAAGGATAGAAAAAGAAACAAGTATTGAAAAAATTCAGGAACTAATTAAATTTCAAAAGGAAGATACCAAAAGTTTAAGCGACATAATTAATTCGCTTCTTGAAATAACAAAAGCCGAAACTGGTTATAGTTTAATACAGGATAAAATAAGAATAGACGAACTTATTTTTGATGTTTCAGATGAATTAAAAAATGTTTATCCCAACTTTCAATTCCTGATTGAATACTCACAAGAAAACGATGAAAACAATCTTATTATTTCCGCAAACATACCTCTCATAAAAGCTGCATTAATGAATTTAATGCTCAATTGTATTCATTACAGTAGTGATAAAAAAGGGAGAATACTAATTTCCTGTGAGAGAAATAATCTTATACTATCTTTTGAAAACAATGGGGCTATTATAAGCATAGATGAAAGCCAATTTCTATTTCAACATTTTTTCAGAGGTAAAAACAGCAAGGGAAAAAGAGGCTTTGGATTAGGTTTGGTTTTTATTCATAAAATTATTACACTACATAGTGGCAGTGTTTCCTATAACTCTTCCAATGATACTTCCAATATTTTTACCATTTCCCTTCCTTTAAGTTAAACTTTATCGGTATTAAGGTTTCTTTAAGGTCATTAAACTGACTTTTGCACTTCATTTAAGAGCATAGCCACAATGAAGTTTATAAGTCAAGGAACATTATTTTGTATGAGTTTATTGCTATTTAATGTTGCAAAGGCACAGGACACGCTTAAAATTAATCTGCAACAAGCTGATAGTATTTTTATCACTAATAACTTTTACCTGCTTGCATCCTCAATGAATATTGAAGCTCAAAAGGCACAAATTATTCAGGCAAAGCTTTATCCCAATCCAATTTTTACGGCTGATATAAATGCTTATGACCCCGACAACAATAAAGCCTTTCACATTGGACATACTGGTCAGAAATCATTTCAGTTTGAACAACTGATTTTATTGGGAGGGAAAAGAAAATCGGAAATTGAAATGGCGAAAACCAATGCCAACATTGCCGAACTCGAATTTCAGCAATTGGCAAGGCAACTTAAATTCCGCCTGCACAGCAATTTATTTGCAATCGGTCAGCAACAATATCTATTATCCCTATACAATAGCCAGTTGGCTTTATTAGACACTTTACTCTCCGCTTATCAAATTCAGGCAGAAAAAGGAAACATTCCGCTCAAAGATGTAGTGCGGTTAAAGGGTGCTTATTTAAAACTGAATAACGACCGAGCCGAGCTATTCAAGCAATATTATGAAGCCCAAACCAATTTGCAAACCCTTCTACAAACAACTTCAATAATTGAATTTCAATTTTCAGAACAGGAAATTGAAAAATACATAAAACTGAATTCGCTTAGTGAAATAAGAACCGAAGCATTGCAAAGCAGACCTGACTTGCTCATTATCCGACAAGACAAAATTCTTGCAGAACAGTATCTACAATATCAAAAGCGATTAATTGTTCCAGATATAAATCTATTTACATCCTATGACCAAAGGGGTGGTGCATTTAATAATCAGGTAAACGCAGGTATTGCAATTCCGCTTCCATTTTGGAACAGAAATCAGGGTAACATTAAATCTTCCGAATTCAGGTTAAAAGAAGCTGACTATAATTTACAAGCAATGCAAAATGAAATAATGAGCAGTTTGCAAAACAATTATTCTTTCTATTCTCAAACCGTTTCTGAATACCAAAAGGCAACCTCGCTTTATAATCAGGATTTTGAAGTTACTGTTAAGGGAATGACAGATAATTTTCAAAAGCGAAATGTTTCAATGATTGAGTTCATTGATTTTTTTGAGGCATACAATGAAGTATTAACCGAACTCACACGCATTAAAATACAGTTGGTTGTTTCGGGAGAACAATTAAATCTATTAATCGGAAAAGACATTTACTAAAAATGAAAAACAAAATATTTAATACTTATTTATTACTACCTTTTTTTCTGTTATTAATAAACAGTTGCGGCAACCAACAGGCTGAGGAAACCCTTACCACATTTTCAATGAGCGACACCATGATGGCTCAATGTGAGTTTTATAAAGTAAAGAACGAAGAAGTCAAAAATGAAATCCAGCTGTTTGGTAAAATCACGGCAGACGACAATAAACTAGCACAGGTATATCCCATTGTTAGCGGCATTGTAAAATCCATTAATGTAGAATTGGGTGACTATGTAAAACAAGGTCAGGTTTTAGCAAGTATACAAAGTAGCGAAGTGGCAACTTTTCAAAAAGAAAAATTGGATGCACTAAACGATGTTGCCATTGCTGAAAAGAACCTACAAGTTGCAAAAGACCTTTTTGCCGGAAAATTAAATTCTGAAAAAGATGTTGCCGCAGCCGAAAGAGAATTTGAAAAAGCAAAAGCAGAACTGGCAAGGATTAATGAAATATACAGCATTTACAGCTTAAAAAGCGGTTCGATATTTAGCGTAACGGCTCCAATTAGTGGCTTTGTGGTTACAAAAAAAATCAACCAGAACGAACAAATAAAATTAGATAATTCAGAGCCTGTTTTTTCCATTGCCGATATAGATGAAGTATGGGCATTGGCAAATGTAAATGAAAGCGACATTGCCAAAATACAAATAGGTTATGATGTTACTATAAAAACATTAGCATTTCCGGATATTCCATTCAAAGGAAAAATTGATAAAATTTTCAATGCCATTGACCCCCAAACAAAATCAATGAAAGTAAGAGTTAAAATTCCCAATGCAGATTTAAAACTAAAACCTGAAATGAATTGTAAAGTGGCGGTGAGCTTTTCCGAAAATCAAAAAATGATTACTGTTCCCTCTAATGCTGTAATTTTTGATAAAAGCAAATATTGGGTGATGGAATTTAAAGATAAGCACAATATAGAAACACGCAAAGTTGAAATCTATCGTCAACTAGGAGAAATAACCTATATCAAAACAGGATTAAAAGAAGGCGAAACGGTTATTTCTAAAAATGGCCTGTTGATTTATGATGCTTTAAACGACTAATGAAACCATGAACAATTTCATTAAAAATATTATCACTTTTTCTCTCAAAAATAAATTCTTCACATTTTTTTGGGTAGGGCTCTTAGTGATAGCTGGAACTGTAAGTTATATCAAAATTCCTATTGAAGCATTTCCCGATGTTACCAATACGCAAATTATTATAGTAACTGAATGGAACGGCAGAAGTGCCGAAGAAGTAGAACGATTTGTAACTACTCCCATTGAAATTGCAATGAACAGCGTGCAGCGAAAAACCAATGTTCGTAGTATTACTATGTTCGGTTTATCGGTTATCAAAATAATTTTTGATGATGATGTAGAAGATTTCTTTGCAAGGCAGCAGGTCAACAATCAATTACAAAATGTGCAATTACCAGACGGTGTGGATGCTGATGTGCAACCACCTTATGGCCCAACAGGGGAAATATTTCGCTACGTATTAAAAAGTGAAGAACGGGATACAAGAGATTTATTAACCATTCAGAACTGGACAATTGACCGTGAACTAAGGCGAGTTCCCGGAGTGGCTGATGTGGTAGCTTTTGGTGGACAGGAAAAAATTTATGAAATATCTGTTGACCCTGTAAAATTGCAACAATATGATTTAACACCATTGGAGTTGTATGAAGCAGTGAGTAAATCAAATTTAAATGTTGGCGGTGATGTAATTGAAAAAAATGGGCAGGCATATGTAGTTCGGGGGATTGGTTTGTTAGACAACAAAAAGGATATTGAAAATACTATTGTTGACATTTTTAACGGAAACCCTTTATTGGTAAAAGATGTTGCCTCTGTTAACGAAGCAAGTGCCCCAAGGGTTGGACAAGTTGGCTTAAACGATAATGACGATGTGGTAGAAGGAATTATTGTGATGCGGAAAGGTGAAAACCCAAGCGAAGTATTAGCAAGAGTTAAAGAAAAAATTGAAGAACTGAACACTTCGGTTTTGCCATCCGATGTAAAAATGGAAACCTTTTATGACCGTGATAATCTCATGGCATATTGCACCAAAACAGTTATGCACAATTTACTGGAAGGAATAATATTGGTTACAGTAATTGTATTTCTGTTTATGGCAGATTGGAGAACAACAGTAATAGTTGCTCTGGTAATTCCTCTTTCCCTGTTATTTGCTTTTTTGATGCTACACTTAAAAGGAATGAGTGCCAATTTGCTTTCATTAGGTGCTATTGACTTTGGAATTATTATAGATGGTGCGGTCGTCATGGTGGAGGGAATTTTTGTCGCCTTAGACCACAAAGCCCATAAAATTGGTATGGAAAAATTTAATCGCCTTGCCAAAATGGGATTGATTAAAACCACAGGTATACAAATGGGAAAAGCCATTTTCTTTTCCAAACTCATTATCATTTCCGCTTTACTGCCAATTTTTTCATTTGAAAAAGTAGAAGGTAAAATGTTTGCACCTTTAGCCTGGACATTGGGATTTGCTCTTTTAGGTGCATTAATTTTCACACTTACTTTAGTTCCGGTTTTAAGTTCAATGCTCCTTAATAAAAATGTAAAAGAAAAGGATAATTTCTTTACCCGTTTCATAAACAAAGTTGTTACGAAAGGATTTAACTGGACTTTCGCCCGAAAAAAACTAACACTACTAATAGCGGTTGGATGTTTTGCGTTAACCCTTTTTTCAACCCGATGGCTCGGAACAGAATTTCTACCACAATTAAATGAAGGTGCTTTGTGGGTAGAAGCAAAAATGCCCATGAGTTATTCTCTACCGAAAACCGTGGAAATGGTTAGTGTTCTACGAAAAGAATTAATGACTTTTCCCGAAGTAAACGGAGTGCTTTCACAAACAGGAAGAAGCAATGATGGAACAGACCCAAGCGGTTTTTATTATGTGCAAATGCAGGTAAACCTAAAACCAAAAGAAGAATGGAAACGCAAAATTTCTTTAGATGATTTGGTAGAAGAAATGGACAAAAACCTGAAAAAATATCAGGGCATCAATTACAATTATTCGCAACCAATTATTGACAATGTTGCAGAAGCGGTGGCTGGTATGAATGCTTCCAATGCGATTAAAATATATGGAGATGATTTAGAAAAATTGGATGAATATGCTAATCAAGTGATAGAACAAATAAAAAATGTTCCGGGAATTAAAGATGTAGGTATTCTTAGAAATATCGGTCAGCCAGAAATAAGCATTTTATTAGATGAAGAAAAAATGGCGATTTACAGAATTACCAAAGCCGAAGCACAAGCCGTTATTGAAATGGCAATTGGCGGTAAAACTGCCACACAGAAATATGAAGGAGAAAGAAAGTTTGACATCCGTATTCGCTACGATAAAGACTTTAGAAAAAATGAAGATGATATTTTGATGTTGATGATACCAACCATCACAGGTAACAGAATACCATTAAAAGAAGTAGCAATTATTAAACAAGTAACGGGTCCTGCATTTATTTACAGAGATAATACAAAACGGTTTATCGGAGTTAAGTTTTCCATTCGTGAAAGGGATTTAGGAAGCACAATTGCCGAAGCACAAAAAAATGTAACCTCAAATATTAAACTCCCTGTTGGCTACCGAATGGGGTGGACAGGAGAATTTGAAAATCAAGTGAGGGCAAGTAAACGATTATCGCAAGTAGTTCCCATTAGTTTGATACTGATTTTTATCCTGTTATTTATTATGTTTAATAATGCCAAAGATGCAGGTTACGTGTTAATCAATGTTCCGTTTGCTTTAATAGGTGGCATATTAGCATTGCATTTCACAGGAATAAATTTCGGTATTTCAGCCGGAGTGGGTTTTATCGCCTTGTTTGGCATTTGTGTTCAAAACGGGGTAATACTGATTTCCGAATTTCATAAACAAGCAGCTCTATTAGGAAATATTACCGAAGCCATTGTTCAAGCACTAAAAGTAAGAACACGCCCTGTTGTTATGACCGCTATGATGGCAGCCATTGGGCTTTTTCCGGCAGCTATAAGTTCAGGTATTGGTTCAGAAAGCCAGAAACCTTTAGCCATTGTAATTATCGGAGGATTGGTAACTGCAACTATTTTTACGCTGTTAGTTTTTCCAATTATATACAGCAAAGCGTTGCATCTGCGTGAAACGAAAAACGCAAGAAAACGAAACAAAATATAACATATAGACAAAAAACTCGTGCCCTTGCAATTCGCTCCGAGAAAGTTCCAGACCGCTTTTAGTTTTCTGCCACTTGCGACAAGTAAGTTTGATCAAAAAGAAAGACAGCAACCGCACAGGGTCAAGCACATTTGCAAGTCCCGCCAAAGCCAACCCACAAAACAAAACTTGCAAAAGAGCTTGCCCCTTTTCCACCCAGACAAAATTATTTTTTAAAATCTCCTTCCCTTCTATAAATTTTTAAAACCACCACCGCACAACCGACACATAAAAACCCAAACATAAATTTGACATTGACAGCGAAACCCTTATCACACATAACTTTCACAGCACGAACTACAGAACGCCAGCTGGTAACACGGGTTTGGCAAAAGTGGCGGTGAAGTGCTTCGTATGACAGTTTTTCGTAAATTTGAACTTTGGTTCTTCGTATGAAAGTTAGTGCGTAAAATCGCCACTGCGCCAAGCGCCAAAACGTTACCAGTAATGCTATGACGACATCAATAACCACAAATATCATTTATTCGACAGCGTTACTTTTAGTGACTTTGACAATTTGGACTTTGCTTTACAAAGCTCAGTTTTTAGAATATGACGACAACTATGGAAATATTTTATCCGCATTTTTTCTATCTGTCTCGTCCTAAAATAGGTTTACACTTATAACGTGTAAAAAATGGACAAAAAAGGAATAGAAAAAGAGCTGCAAGCGTGGAGAACCGACACCGCAACAAAATACCTTACTTTTGACAGATGACAAATGAAGAAATAAAACAGAAAATTATAGACGAAATTTCTAAGACTGAAAAACTTATCATTGAGTATCAGGAAATGACCAAACCTGTTGCCCCTGACGTTGCAATCGGACGAATTTCGAGAATGGATGCCATCAATAACAAAGCCGTAACAGAATCAGCTTTAAGACAAGCACAAGAAAAACTAAACAAGCTGAAATATGTGCTTTCTAAAATTGGAAGCGAAGACTTTGGAATTTGTATGAAATGTAAAACTAAAATTCCAGTTGGTCGAATTTTAATCAGACCAGAAAGTATGTATTGTGTTAATTGCGCAAAATAAAAAGGACGGATAAACCGCCCTTTCAATATTACAAATCATTTGTAACAACTTTATAAGTTGGGTCTTCCATCACGTTGACATCAATAATGCTATCAGCGTTTTTTAATAGCTTCTTACAGTCGGGACTTAAATGTTTCAAATGAATTTTCTTGCCAACCTTATGATAGCGTTCAGTAATTTTATTTAAGGCTTCAATTGCCGACATATCAACAACACGACTTTCGGCAAAATCAATAATTACATCATTCGGGTCATTTAAGACATCAAATTTTTCATTGAAAGCAGCTATGGAACCAAAGAAAAGCGGACCATAAATTTCATAACGTTTCACGCCATTTTCATCAATTGATTTTCTTGCTCTAATTCGTTTTGCATTATCCCAAGCAAATACCAAAGCAGCAATGATAACTCCGATAATTACAGCCAAAGCAAGATTGTGTAGAACGACAGTTACCAATGTAACTAAAACCATAACTAAAATATCAGATTTCGGCATTTTGGTAAAAGTTTTCATACTTGCCCACTCGAAAGTTCCGATTGCGACCATAATCATCAAACCAGTTAAAGCAGCCATTGGCACTTTTTCAATTAACCCAGACCCAAACATAATAAAGACAAGTAGCATAATTGCAGCAACAATACCCGACAATCTTGCTCTTGAACCTGACGAAATGTTTATAAGACTTTGACCCAACATTGCACAACCACCCATTCCAGAAAAAACGCCTGACAAAATATTTGCAGCCCCTTGAGCAACCGCTTCCTTATTGCCACGACCACGAGTTTCAGTTATTTCGTCAATAATATTTAAAGTCAATAAACTTTCAATCAAACCAACGCCTGCAACAATTGCAGCATAAGGAAAAATCAAAATCAGTGTTTCTATATTAAACGGAATACTTGGAATATGAAAAGGCGGAAAACCACCTTGAATAGAAGCTATATCACCAACGGTTTTTGTATCAATTCCGATAAATGCAACCAATCCAAACACAACAATAATGGCAGTTAACGAAGCAGGGACAACTTTTGTGAGTTTTGGTAATCCCCAAATAATTAACATAGTAAGCAATACAAGACCGAGCAAAACATATAAGGCAGAGCCTGTTAGCCAATTGCCAGACATATCTTTAAATTGGTCTAGCTGCGACATAAAAATGATAATTGCCAAACCATTGACAAATCCGAAAATTACAGGATGTGGAACTAACCGAATTAATTTTCCTAAACGTAAAAATCCTGCGGACATTTGAATAATTCCTGCAAGTATTACTGTAGCAAAAACGTATTCGACACCGTGACTTTTTGCTAATACAACGATTACAACGGCAATTGCACCAGTTGCACCTGAAATCATTCCGGGACGACCAC
>PHDR01000098.1 GCA_002841035.1 Bacteroidetes bacterium HGW-Bacteroidetes-12
CCAAAAAAACAATTTACAAAAAAAAATAGATGGATAATAACGCTGAAAACAAAATACGGATTAATTGGGATATCTACTCTTTCGCCAATTTTTTTTTCTATTCCATTGGGGTGTTTTTTAGCAAGTCGATTTTATAGGAATGAAAAAAAAACAGTATTTATAATGCTGTTGGGCGTTTTATTTTGGTCAATTGTTTTTACTGTTGTAAAAATAATTCTATTGTAAATTTTTCTTATTAAAAATAAAATAACCAAAATGAAACAAGAAACTCCATTGGTCTTCTTGTCTATCATAGTAATTAACATTAAAAGCTAATGGGCCAATAGGAGTTTGATAAACCAAAGAAGAAGAAAAAATATATTGACGAGTTGCCCATTGTTTTCCTAACTCGCCCTTCTTAAATTCATTTTGAATAATTTCTTGGTAGGGCTGAAAAACATATCCTTCAATTCGAAGTTGCGTATTTTTATAAACTTCAAAAATAGATTTAACACCACCAGCAACGTATTTTTTTGCCCGTAATCTTTCTTGAAATAAGGTAACACTTTCGGTAATTGGCTGAAAAGAAGATGCTGCCAATACACTTGCTGTATAATTTTCAAAGAAAGGTTGTGTTGAATATACAGCTTCACCCAACACACCAAAACGAGCCCAACCTCTTTTGTTGAAGTAGTTATCTACTTTGGCTTTTAACAAAACCCAAGTTAAATATGATTTTGAAATGTCTTTAATAACAGATGTTGATCCAGGAATGGTTCGCTCTTTTCCACTAATATATTTTGCTTCAAGCGAAATTTGTCTTCCCTTTGATGCGTATTGTTTTAAGTCTAGTGAGTTGCTTTCTAGATTTAGAAATAAGGAATGATTCTTAAAAGAGGTTTTATCCGTTGTGTCGGTAGATAAAAATTGCCTAGTTTGATAATATTCATTGTTTAATTCGCCAAATGATCCGCCTGCCAATAATTTACTTTTAAAACCTAAAGGAAGCCCAATTTCAGATTTAAGGTATTGTTCATTGCTTAAAAGAAAAGAGGGTTTGGTGTCTTCAAAAAAAGTGGTGTTACTTCTAAAATAATCCCATTTTTCAGTCGAGCCAATAGTTTGCCAATAGAATGGGATTTTACTAGGAACATCAATTCTATATCCAGCTATAAGCGAATTGGTTAGTCGTCCCAAATAGGTTTCTACGGTAAATGAATGAGCAACTTTCCTAAGTAAATTATACTGTAATCCTATATAACCAGTACTAACGGGTCTAGAGGAAAAAACCCCTCCAAAAGAAACAAATAAATTTTTCTCTTTTTTAGCTTGTAAACTAAGTGAAAATAAATTGCTAGAATCATTATATATAGCTTCAGGATAAAGCGATTTAATCTTACTATCAGAAGAAACTTTTGTGTATTCAGACTTTAATACATTAATATCAATCGTACCTTTTTTTATTCTTAAGGAGTTTTTAATATAGTGATTTTGTTTTTCAGATAATCCTGAAACAGTTACATCTTTAAAGATAAGTGGTGGTAAACCTGCTTTGTAGGTTGCTCTAGCTTTTTCAACTTCAACTTTAGTAACCTTTCTTGCTATCTGATTTTGTAAGTCAGCAATTTTATTTATCGTAGCTAAGTAACCAATTTGAATTAATTGTTCATTATTGTTAAAATTAAATGTAGAAAAATTGGATGCTTCAGGTTCAATTAGCATTGAATATTCACAAGGAATAATATATTCCGTATCATTTGATATAATTGCTTTAATTTGAGAAACGACATTATCTTCATTTGGGGGTAAGAAGTTTGAAGAAACATTACTTCCAATTATAAAATCAGGATTAAAATCATCATAAATCACATTAGAAGGAAAGTTGTTATACAAGCCTCCATCAAAAAGTAACATAGAATCGTAGGCAATAGGAGGTAAATAAAACGGATAAGCCATAGAAGCTCTAATTGCTGTTGGAAGCTTACCATTTTTTAAAACTATAGCTTTTTTTGAGATAATATCAGAAGCAATACATCTAAAAGGAATAAATAAACTGTCAAAATTATTTTTTGATTTTGCTGATGCAGGAGCGAAATATTCCATTAAACCATAATTGATTGCAGCAGGAGAAACTAAATTAGTTGGTAAATTAATTTCCCAAAGAGTGTCAGTGTTTAGTTTGAATGTGATTAATGAAGGGGTTATGTTTTGTTGTCGTAAATAGAAAATATATTTTTCGTTTAGGATTCCTTGAGCCCAATTTCTGAATTTTTCAGAAAGAAACAATGCTTCAATTTCAGTTGGCGAATATCCTGAGGCATATAGCCCAGCAATTAATCCTCCCATAGAAGTTCCTGCAATATAGTCAATGGGTATGTCATGTTCTTCTAATGCTTTTAATACACCAATATGAGCTACTCCACTAGATCCACCACCACTTAAAACAACACCTACTGATTGTGCTTTTAGTACAGAAGGATGTTGTATTAAATAAATACTTGTGAAAATGGATAAGATTAGAATTTTATGAAACAACTTTATAAGAATGAATTACGTTTCAAAGTTACGTTAAGTTCTTATTAAAAAATAACATAGCTAATAAAAATTTATGAAGCTACTAAATTTTATCTCATTTTTAGAGATTAATAAATCTAGAAAGTAATTTCAATAGTTACTATTCAGCCACTCATTTTTCTTCTTTTTGCCACAGATTACACAAATTTACGCAGATTGATAACTGCCTTTGGCAGTTATTTTGGTGGAAATTCAAACACCACGGTGGTACTATCAACCCCTTTATTCATAATAAACTTGATGAATCTGCGAAACAAATCTGCGTAAATTTGTGTAATCTGTGGCAATACGAGTGGCTGAATAATTACTTTCAATAAAACAAAATTTATGTGGGTAATCGGTTATATGCTATTAACTTGTTTGTTTTTTAATCTATGAATTGTGCGGTTAGGATAAACTTTTAATGCATTATCTAAACATTCAATTGCATTTTTTAACGAATCTATATTTAACACATAAGCCATTCTAACTTGGTTTTTACCTAATCCTTTTGAGGCATAAAATCCAGCGGCAGGAGCTAACATTACTGTTTGGTTTTTGTATTCAAACTCTTCTAATAACCATTGGCAAAAATGTTCTGCATTTTCAATTGGTAGAGAGGCTACAGCATAAAATGCTCCACCAGGAGTTGGGCAAAATACACCTTCAATTTTATTTAAACCTTCAACCAACACATTTCTTCGTTGCACATACTCAGCAGATACTTCATCAAAATAACTTTGAGGTGTTTCTAGGGCAGCTTCGCCAGCAATTTGACCTAAAGTTGGAGGACTTAATCTTGCTTGAGCATATTTTAAAGCTGTAGATATTAATTTTTTATTTTTAGAAATAAAAGCACCAATTCTTGCTCCACACATACTGTATCGTTTCGATATGGAATCAATAACAATACTGTTTTCTTCGATTCCATCTAAGTTAAAAATAGAAAAATGCTTTTTTCCATCGTAACAGAATTCTCGATAAACTTCATCTGAAATTAAATAAAGATTATGTTTTTTCACGATATCTCTTAATGTTTCTAATTCTTCTTTGCTATATAAGTACCCAGTTGGGTTTCCTGGGTTACAAATTAAAATCGCTTTTGTTTTTTTTGTTATCAGTTTTTCAAATTCAGAAATGGCAGGTAATGCAAATCCATTTTCTATTGTAGATGTTACGGGTACAATAGTTACGTTGGAAAATTTAGCAAAACCATTGTAGTTAGCATAAAATGGTTCTGGAATAATTACTTCATCGCCTTCATTCATACAGCAATTGAAAGCAAAAACCAACGCTTCTGAGCCTCCTGTAGTAACAATAATATCTTCTGGGGTGATATTGAAGTTTAGCTTGTTATAATATTTTGTTAAACCAGTTCTATATCCTAAACCACCAGCGGAATGGCTATATTCAATGATTTCACGATCAATAATTCTTAGAGCATCAATAGCAACATCTGGAGTTTTTATATCGGGTTGACCAATATTCAAATAATAAACGGTTCTTCCTTTTTGTTCGGCTCCTTGTGCAAAAGGAACTAATTTTCGTATTGGAGATTCGGGCATTGCAGCACCTCTTTCAGATATATTGAGCATACGTTTAATCGTTAAAAATTGAGGCATAAAAGTAAACAACTTGGATGTATCTTATAAGAATTTGGTTGTTAAAAAGTTCGTAATATAAGTTGTTTACATCTAAATATTTAGTTGTTAAATAGTTATATTAATTATTTTGTTGCTTATATTTTTCTTTTGTGGCTTTGCTAGCCTTAACAACTCCTTTGAAAATAAGTTTTTGTTTTAGTTGTTTAGTAGATTTTTGTGTAATAAAAGTTAGCCAAACTTCCCGCTCTTGATAGCCAATTTTATCGTTCGTATTAAAAATTACTTGAAGCGAATATTTTTGATTGGGAATAATTTTGTCGGCATTTTCAAGTTTGATTTCTGTGCAACTGCAATCAACTTCAGGAGAAAGCATACTTAATGTGTCATTTCCTACATATTCAAAATAATAATTTAAAGTTACAAATGCACCTTCATTTACTTTTTTGAAAGATTGTTTTGTTTTTTCAAATTGAAGCTCATTTTTTTGAGCAAAAGAAAAGCTTGTTGCTAACATTAACAACAAGCTTAACTTTATTTTTAGTGATGAAAATATATTCATCATTATTATTAGTTGTTTACTGGTGCTCCAGATTGCTCTTTTACAGGAGAAGTTTGAGGGGCAACAATTGTTCCTTTAATTCTCAACACTTTTGAAGCTTCTGATGCATTAGAAGTTATGGTAACCGATTTGTTGATTGGTCCAACTCTTTTGGTATCATATTTTACTTTAATTACAGAACTTTCACCTGGTTTAATTGGTTCTTTTGGCCAAGTTGGAACAGTACATCCACAACTTCCTTGAGCGTTAGAAATGATTAGAGGAGCTTTTCCTGTGTTGGTAAACTTAAATTCTCTAACACCATCAGCACCTTGTTCAATGGTTCCATAATCGATTACCTCTGTTTCAAATTTAATGTCTGCTCCACTTGCATTTTCAATAGTAGTTGTAGGAGTTGTTCCTACTTGTGCTTGCACTCCAATAAATGATGCAGCAACAATTCCAAATGATAAGATAATTTTTTTCATAATTGTAGTTTTTGATTAAGAATTAAGATTAATATAAACGATTTTTAAGCTTTAAAAATTGTTAAGTCAAATTTACGATTGCTTTATAACAATAAAAATCAATTAACACTTCATTAACAAAAAAAATAAAGAGCATCTATCCATAGATGGCTGAATTATAATTGTTTTAGAAGACTACTTCCATCAAAAGCAAAAGGAAGCAAATCGGAGATACTACTAAAACACCAAATTTTAGAATTCCCCGATTTCAGAACAACTTTTATTGGTTGTTTTTGTTTGTATTCATATTCTAACAAAACTTGTCGGCAAGCACCACAAGGAGAAAAAGGAGTTTCATTTGAAGTTTCTGTTACAATAGCTATTTCTTCAATAATTTCGTTGGGAAATGTTGCTCCAGCATAAAAAACAGCAACTCTTTCAGCACAAATTCCTGATGGATAGGCTGCATTTTCTTGATTTGTTCCTAAAATAATTTCTCCATTTTTTAAACGAACAGCACTGCTCACCTTAAATGTTGAATATGGAGCATAAGCATTGTTTAAATTTTGTTCTGCTTTAGCTAGTAGTAATTTTGTTTCAGATGAAATTTTAGTGCTATTATTTTCGTGTTCTTCAAAAGAAATAGTTATACTTTTTTTGTTCATAGAGGTTTATATAAATTTAGATACCCAAAAGTAATTATAACAAATTACAACTACAAGCATATTTTAAGACTTAGTTTCGATTGTAGAAATGAAAATCTATGAGTTATATCATTTTTTTACCAACCATATTTTAACGATTTTTGCCTAATAAATTAAAAAAAATGATAGATATTACTCAAAAGTCAAACACCTTAAGAATTGCAACAGCCGAAGCAATAGTTAAAGTAAGCAAACCCGAAACTATTGAAGCGATAAAAAATAACACTGTTCCGAAAGGAGATGTATTTGCTATGAGTAAAGCAGTAGGGTTGTTAGGGGTAAAAAAAACATCGTTGTTGCTAGCCGATTGCCATCCTATGCCAATCGAATTTACAGGTATAGCGTATGAAATTGAAGGATTGTCTATAAAAATTACCCTAACAGTGAAAACCATTTATAAAACAGGTGTGGAGGTCGAAGCCATGCATGGAGCAAGTTTGGTTGCACTGAATATGTATGATATGCTAAAACCCATTGATAAAGGGATAGAAATTCAACACATTAGATTGGTAGAAAAGAAAGGAGGAAAGTCTGATTTTAAAGATAAGTTTAGAAAAGATTTAAAAGCTGCCGTAATTGTTTGTTCAGACACTATTTCGGCTGGTCAAAAAGAAGACAGAGCTGGAATGGCTATTATTGCTAAATTAAAAGAATGTGAGGTTGAGATTGCTGATTATATTATTATTCCTGATGAAATAGATGATATTCAACAAAAAGCAAAAAAGTATGCTTCAATGGGAATTGATTTAATAATTTATACTGGAGGAACTGGTTTGTCAAGCAGAGATGTTACGCCAGAAGCCTTAAGACCCTTGCTCGATAAAGAAATACAAGGAATAGAAGAAGCAATTAGAGCTTACGGACAAGATAGAACTCCCTATTCGATGCTTTCGAGGAGTGTTTCTGGGGTTATGGGACAAAGCTTGGTGTTAGCTTTGCCAGGCTCAACAAATGGAGCAAAAGAAAGTATGGATGCTATTTTCCCATCCGTACTTCATGTGTTTAGAATTTTAAAAGGAGCCAGACACGATTAATAGTAAACGTAAATCAATTTAACCCAAATAAGGTTTGAGTAGTTTGCTTCGTGATGAGTGTTTGAGTCTTCGTAATGATTTTTCTTTAATTTGACGCACTCTTTCTCTTGTCAAACAAAGTTTTTCTCCAATTTCATCCAGTGTTAAAGGTGTGGGAATACCAATTCCATAATACATTTTTAATACTTCTGCATCTCTATATGGAAGCATGGAAAGTGATCTTTCAATTTCGTTTCGGAGAGACTCATTGTTAAGTAAGCTATCTGGAGATAAAAGTGCCTCATCATCAGTCATGAAATCAAGTAAACTTCCGCTGTCTTCATCATCAGATAGAGGAGAATCAATTGAAATGTGTCTTCCCGAAATTTTCATAAAATCTTTTACATCATTAGTTGTAATATCAAGTTGTTCGGCAATTTCATCAACTGAAGGTTCTCGTTCATGAAATTGTTCCAACGCTGAAAATGCTCTGTTAATTTTAGTGATGTTGCCAATTTTATTTAAAGGTAAACGAACAATTCTGGCTTGCTCTGCAATGGCTTGTAAAATGGATTGTCGTATCCACCAAACGGCATAAGAAATAAATTTGAATCCACGAGTTTCATCAAAACGCTCAGCAGCTTTTATCAAACCAATATTGCCTTCATTTATCAAATCAGAAAGTGTTAATCCTTGATTTTGATATTGTTTAGCAACCGAAACAACAAATCGTAAATTGGATTTAACCAATTTATCGAGTGCATCAAAATCACCAGTTTTAATTTTTCTTGCGAGGTCAACTTCGTCATCAGCAGTTATCATATCTAGTTTAGATATGTCTTGTAAGTATTTTTCTAAAGAAATGGTTTCTCTATTGGTAACTTGTTGCGAAATTTTGAGTTGTCTCATATAGTTTCTATTGATTAATACGTAGCCCTTTACGATAGTTATTTCATTAAGTTACAAAATATTAGAATTATTACTTTTGTTTCTATGATTTAAATTAATGAATAAAAAAACTATTCCTAATTTTGACGGATATGTTAGTAAAATCTTTAAAACATTCTCCTGAACTGAAATTAGCATTAGAACAAGGCATTCAACTTCCTATTATGGAAGAATTTTATTCCATTCAGGGCGAGGGTTACAACACAGGAAAAGCAGCTTATTTTATTAGGGTTGGGGGTTGTGATGTAGGCTGCCATTGGTGTGATGTGAAAGAAAGTTGGAACCCTGATTTACATCCATTGGTGGAGGTAGATAAAATTTTACGAAATATACAGGAGATAGGAGCTAAATCTATTGTTATTACGGGTGGAGAACCATTGATGTACAATTTAGATTACATTACCCGTCAATTAAAGTCAATTGGAGTGGAAGTGTTTTTAGAAACATCAGGAGCCTATTCGCACAGTGGAATTTGGGATTGGTATTGTTTGTCTCCCAAAAAAAATAAACCACCATTAATTTCCTCTTATGAACATGCGGATGAAATAAAAGTAATTATTTTTAATAAAAATGATTTTGAATGGGCAGAACAACATGCTAAAAAAGCGAGAGGAAATTGCAAATTATATTTACAACCCGAATGGAGTAAATCCAATGAAATTTTACCTTTACTTATTGATTATGTGAAAGCTCATCCTCAATGGAGTATCTCGCTTCAAACACATAAATTTATGCAAATTCCTTAAACTTCTTTTTTTTCAATTGCCTGACTTCCAATAACAAAATCATTATTTAATGATAGTTTAAAATC
>PHDR01000099.1 GCA_002841035.1 Bacteroidetes bacterium HGW-Bacteroidetes-12
GATGAGTTTGGTGATGGTTTTAACCATTGTGTTGTATTTTATAAGGGATATTGCTATTGGGTATAAAGCAGTTATAACCATTATACTATTAGTTGCTTACTTAATTTATTTTTTTAAAAATAAAAATAAATTGAATGCGATACAAATTTAGAGGCATCGTTATTACTAACGCAATGCCCCTCTTTACCGTCATTGCGAGGGAGGCACAGCCTGTTCCGATTTTTTCGGGAACCGAAGCACCACGCAGTAGCATCAACACATTAAAAAAAACAAACCGTTGATAATCTGTCCATCGTTACCGTCATTGCGAACGGAACGCAGTGTAGTGAAGCAATCTGTCCTTCGATTAGACAGATTGCTTCAGCTCCTACGCTCTTATCCAACGCTTGGGCTTCGCAATGACGGTAATAATGAACAATGACGGTCAGAAATGGGTTTTGGCTAAGTGCGTTGGCAACTCCTTCCCTTAAGGAAGGTTGGGACGGAACTTTCTCTCTAAGTACTTTTACTAATACTTATCCGTAACAATAAGTAAATTTGCAGAATAATTGAATAAATTAGTCAAACTTACAACCTTTTGGCTTAGATTTGCGTTATAGAAGACATAACTATTAAAATTTAAACCCATGAAAAATCTATTCACTTTTGCTTTAATTATATCCTCTTTTTCATTAATAGCACAAACGGGACCAGGTGGTGTAGGAAATTCATCTAACAATGTAATTTGGCTCGATGCAGCTCAAATTTCTGCAAATAATGGAGATCCTGTTAGTGCTTGGAGTGATAAATCGGGTAATGGAAATAATTTCACACAAAGTACATCAACTCGGCAACCGATGTATGTGAGTAATGGTTTAAATGGACAACCCATTGTAGATTTTAATGGCGATTTTATGGATGCCAATAGCATAGCGGCATTAAATACATCTAATTTTTCTCAATTTATAGTTGCACGAGCAGATAATAACACTCAAGTAAGTTTCTTATTACATAATAGTTATACTTCTGGTGCTGGTACCCAATCTAACCAAATATGGGGAACGTATATGAGTACCAATGGTAATCAGTATTATACTTATACAAGAAATTCAGTTGGAATCTCGGTTAATGTTGGGGTAGGTTATCAAGCGGGCTACAATATTATATCCTCAATAATATCATCAGCAAACAGCAATATAACAGGTTATTTTAATAATACCAATTTAGGTTCAGCAAGTGGCTACAATGCAAATCCAAATGGACATTTGTTTACAAGAATAGGGGGTAGAACTACAGGGAGAGGTTTTTATCGAGGCAATATGGCTGAAATAATTGTTTACAATACAGTACTAAACTCAGCACAACACAACATCGTTAACAACTATTTAGCAGCTCGTTACAGAAGAACAATAACCAATGATTTTTTTGCCCATGAGCTCACTCATTATTGGGAAGTGTTTGGAGTAGGACAAGAAGCAGATGGCGGAAATTTTACTGCCAAAGGAACAGGAATAGTAACCTTTAGCAGCCCTACGTTAGCCAATGGCGATTACATTATAGCAGGACACAACAATACTGATTTAATGTTAAATTCTATTGATATTCCTGCGTCCATTGCTCCAGCATCACGTTTGCAACGAGTTTGGAGGGTTACTTCAACAGGAACACCTGGCACATTAACCGTTTCTTTTGATATTTCAGGAACAGTTTATGCTGGGGAACCTTCCATTAATTTAGTAGTAGAAAATGGAGATGGAATTTTTAATAATGGAGGCACAACTGTTTATGGACCAGCTACTCCTGTTGGAAATGTGGTAACTTTTACTGGCGTTTCCTTGCCTGACAATAGTTATTTCACAATAACAGGGCCTCCACAACCTATAGAATCGGTAACAAATGGGAACTGGAGTAATCCTGCAACTTGGAACTGTGGTTGCGTACCTGGTGTTAATAATGAAGCTACTATAAAAGCCACTCATACAGTAACGCTAGATGTTAACTCTAATATTAAGAACTTAATTATAGAAAACACAGGAACACTAAGTTTTAATGTATCTAGAAGGTTGTTTGTTAGTGGAGATTTAGTAGTAGATGGAGCTGTAAATCATAGCACAGGATTACTTGAGTTTAATGGAACAGGCACACAGCAATTTGTGAATAGCTCGAGTAATACGATTTCCTTATATAATTTCTATATAACAGGAGGTGGAACTACTCAATTACAAACAGGAGCGGTAGAGGTAAGCAATGGTTTAAGGGTAAGTTCAGGGCAATTAAGCAATGTATCTGGCAAAATTACTTTGTTATCAAATGCTACTAAAACTGCAGTAATACTACCTGGTGTAGCCAATGCGTTTAGTGGAAACTTTATTATTCAACGCTACATTTCTCAACGAAATGCAAATTGGGGAGATTTGAGTTCGCCTGTTAGTGGAGAAACATTGGGTGGTTGGGATTCTGATGAAACAGGAACGGTAACAGAATTGTTTATGTCGGGAGTTGGAGGTATTGACGGTAATGCTGGAACTTTCCAATCTGTATATCGTTTTGATGAAAATACCCAAGCTTATGTTGCTATAACCGATACCAATCAAGCATTAACGCCTGGAAGAGGTTTGGAAATATGGTTAGGAGACGATTTATCTACTTGGAATGCCAAAAATTTTGACACCAAAGGAACACCCAACTCTGGTAATGTTGTTGTTCCAGTTAAAAATGGTTGGAATTTAGTTGGTAATCCTTATGCGAATAGAATAATATGGAGTTTATTAACGAAACCTACATTAAAACCAACATTTTACATTTTCAACACCAATAATGGTACTTTTGATGCTTTCACTAATTCAGGTATAGTTGCACACCAAGGATTTTGGGTAGAAAGTGCTGGTAATGGTAATTTAACTTTTAAAGAATCTAGTAAATCGACATCAACTACAAGTGCATTTTTAAGAACTTCAGATGGAAATAATAGCGATGAGTTAATTGAAAATGAAGGATTAGAAGAACCTTTTGAATTTACAGAAGTGCAACTAAAAGTGAAAAGCGATATTAACAGGTACAATCACACCTTAAAACTTAGAATGAATAATTTAGCTACCATAAACTATGATTATCATGATGGTTCGTTTCTACCTAGTAGAGTGTTAGAAGCACCAAGTATCACAACCTTTAGTGCTAATAGTAATAAAAAGTTAGCACTCAGTTCTTTTGATTTTCAAGATGAGGTTATTATGCCAATAGCCATTGAGGTAGGGGTAAGTGGTAATTACATTATAGAAGCTGTTAATTTTGAAAACTTAGCTCATGATTATAAAGTAATGGAGTTAAAAGACAACCAAACAGGCAACGTGTATGATTTAACTTCTACCAAAGAAATTAATGTAGCTATAGATGAGTTTGATAAAGGAGAACGA
Source organism: Bacteroidetes bacterium HGW-Bacteroidetes-12 (assembly GCA_002841035.1). Lineage (GTDB taxonomy): Bacteria > Bacteroidota > Bacteroidia > Flavobacteriales_E > Vicingaceae > BRH-c54. The sequence continues at coordinate 3,393 of PHDR01000099.1, forward strand.
TTTTCATTAACACTTTCCAATAATAGAATAGGAACAAGTTTGGCTTCATCTGAAAGCGTTCATATTTATAAAGCAAATGAGACTACAGTAATTGAATTAGAAGATGATGCCACCACTTATATTATCTCTGCTTACAATGCATTGGGTCAAAAAGTGATGGAAGATAAAACGGTAAGCAATACGAATAGATATACACTCAATAATGAAGTGTTAGCTAAAGGATTGGTTATTATAAAAGTAACTTCTTCTCACGGTGAAACTGTAAAAAAATTAACTTATTAAACCAACCATTTTATACTTTGAATCGTTTTAGTTGTATAAATAAAATTAAATGGTAAATTTGCCACGATTCAGAGAAAAAAAACAATGAAGGGATTTAAGTTGATTTTTATTACATTAACACTTTTATTAGCAACAAGTTTTGTTAGTGAATTGTTTGGAGCAGGTCCTCCAGGTCCACCGAGTGGAGGTCCAGGAGGTGGAGGTCCACCTTGTTGGCCTCCCCCTTGCGTACCTATAGATGGAGGATTAAGTTTTCTAATTGCGGCTGGAGCAATTTACGGAGGAAAAAAAATATACGATATATCAAAAAAAAGCTGAGTAATACTCAGCTTTTTTTTGATAATCTTAATAAATAAATTTCAGTTAAATATTTTGAGCCCCCAATAAAATCACTGGGTTTTCTAATAAATACTTAAATGTTTGTAGAAATGAGGCTCCAGTTGCTCCATCAACCACACGATGATCGCAAGAAAGTGTTACTTTCATTACATTTCCAGGAACAATTTGTCCGTTTTTAACAACAGGAGTTTCTTTAATTCCACCAACAGCCATAATACAAGCATCAGGAGGGTTAATTATTGCTGTAAATTCATCAATACCAAACATACCTAAGTTTGAAATAGTAAATGTACTACCTTCCCAGTCTTGAGGTTGTAATTTCTTATCTTTTGCCTTTTGAGCAAACTCCCTTACTTCTGTAGAAATTTGAGAAAGTGTTTTCCCATCGGCAAAACGAACAACAGGAACTAATAAACCATCTTCAACAGCAACGGCAACACCAATATTAACGTGTTCATTGTAGCGAATTCTATCACCTAACCATGATGTGTTTACATTCGGGTGTTTTTTTAGTGATTCAGCAACGGCTTTTATCACAAAATCATTGAAAGAAATTTTTACTGAAGCTACACCATTAATTGCTGTTCGAGCTTCAATGGCTTTATCCATGTTAATTTCTATTGTTAAATAGAAATGGGGAGCTGAAAATTTGCTTTCAGCCAATCTTCTAGCAATGGTTTTTCGCATTTGAGAAGTGGCAACTTCTGTGGATTTTTCTGTTCCAACAAAGTTAGATGCTGTTCCTCCTTGATAATTTTCAATATCCGATTTTATGATTCTACCATGATCTCCACTTCCCTTTAGTATTGATAAATTAATATTTCTTTCTGCGGCTAATTTTTTAGCTAAAGGAGAGGCAATAGTTCTGCTGTTATTATTTAATGTATGTTGTTGTGGGGTAGAAGTTAAGGTTTTTGTTGTTGAAGTTACTGCTTCTGCTGTTTTAGTATTTTCTTTATCCGATTTAAGCGAAGTGTCTTTTTCTGAGCTACTTGCACTGTTTTCAATTAGTGTTTTGAAATCTGCATTTTTTTCTCCAATTACAGCTAAAACGGCATTAACAGGGGCCGAGCTACCTTCGTCTATTCCAGTATATAATAAAATTCCATCTTCAAACGATTCAAATTCCATGGTGGCTTTATCGGTTTCAATTTCGGCTAATAAATCGCCTTCTTTTACTGTATCACCAACTTTTTTATGCCATTTAGCCACAACACCATCGGTCATAGTGTCGCTTAACTTTGGCATTTTTATTACAGTTGCCTTGATGTTTGATGTGTCAATAATTGGGTTAGGTGTAACTTCTTTATTTTCTGTTACAGTTTCTTTTGTTACTTCTTCTTTGGAATTAGCATTCTTTTTATCGGATAATAACGATGAGAAATCTTCACCCTTTTTACCAAAAATAGCCAAAATAGCATCAACAGGAGCTGTTCCTTTTTCTGGCACACCAATATACAAAAGTGTTCCATCCACAAACGATTCAAACTCCATGGTGGCTTTGTCGGTTTCAATTTCGGCTAATAAATCGCCTTCTTTAACTGGGTCTCCTACCTTTTTATGCCATTTTGCAACAACACCATCTGTCATGGTATCACTTAATTTGGGCATTCTAACTATTTCTGCCATAATTTTTTTTTCTAATTTCTAATTTGCAATCTTTAATCTTTAATAAACGGATAATTAGGTTCTGCGTAAATTTCGTTATACATATCATCAGGCTCAGGAAGTGGTGAATCTTCAGCAAATTTGATTGCTTCAATTATTTGTTGCTTTACTTTTTCATGAATTACGTCCAGTTGTTTTTCTGTAGCATACTTGTTTTTCTTAATCGTTTGAAGCACTTTTTCAATTGGATCGTTGGTTTGGTATTTTTCTTCTTCGTCTTTTGTTCTGTATTTTCTTGGGTCAGACATAGAGTGTCCTTTATATCGATAGGTTTCCATTTCTAACAAATAAGGACCTTTTCCTTCTCTACAGTGTTTTGCTGCTTTTGCTATTGCGTTATGAACAGCTTCTACATCCATTCCATCCACAGATTCACTGGGCATATCATATCCTAATCCAATTTTATATAATTCCGTAACATTTGAAGTTCGTTCCACAGATGTTCCCATTGCGTATTTATTGTTTTCAATAATAAAAATTACGGGTAATTCCCAAATCATTGCCATATTAAATGCTTCATGCAAAGCTCCTTGTCTGATTGCTCCATCTCCCATAGAACACATGGTAATATTATTGTTACCTTTATATTTATCAGCAAAAGCTAATCCAGCTCCTAATGGAATTTGTCCTCCAACTATACCATGTCCTCCAAATACTTTTTTACTAACATCAAACATGTGCATTGAGCCACCTTTACCTTTAGATAAACCTGTCGTTTTGCCGTACAATTCAGCCATCATATATCTAATGTCAGTCCCTTTCCCAATCGGGTGAGCATGACAACGGTATGCTGTAATCATATTATCTTCGGGAAGTGTTGCCGAAACAGCTCCAGCAACAACAGCTTCTTGACCTATATATAGATGAAGAAAACCTCCAAAAGTTCGTTGGATATAAAGTTGACTTAGCTTTTCTTCAAATTTTCGCATCATATACATGGATTCATACCATTTTAAGTATTGCTCTTTAGAAAAGGTTGTAGTTTTTGCCATAGTTCTTTTTATTTGATGTGCAAATTTATAAATATACCTTTTATAAATGGATATTTTTAAGTTAAAATCTCCAAATGTCTTTTATAAACTATAATTTTTTTAGTAGGCTTTTTTTATAACAACATACTATTATTAAAAAAAAATAGTTTAGATTTCTTATTTTTGCTTTTATGATTCGTTTAAAAAAAGGATTTCCTCTTATTGTTTTGTTCGCATTTATTTATGTGTCAACAACAATGTTTTCGTGCAGAAAAGATGAAATTACTACTAACCCAAATTCAAAACTAAATTTTTCTACTGATACATTGCTGTTTGATACCGTTTTTACAACAATGAGTTCAACAACAAAGCGACTTAAAATTTATAATAGAAATTCAGAAAAAATTAATATTTCTAGTATTTTTATTGAAAAAGGAGCCAACTCTCAATTTAGAATTAATGTGGATGGAGTATCAGGAAATTCACATACTAATGTAGATATTGATGGAAATGATAGTCTGTTTATTTTTTTAGAAGTAACCATAGATCCAAATAATATTTTATCGCCATTTGTAGTAGATGATAAAATTATTTTCAATACCAATGGAAACAAACAAAGTGTTCAATTAATGGCTTGGGGTCAAAATGCTCATTATTTTACACCAAAAAATTTTTTCTCTGGATTACCTCCATTATCTTGTTTAGATGGAGATTGTGGAAATAATTTACCGCCAGTTAATACCAATTGGATAAACGATAAACCCTATGTGATAGTTGGCTATTTAGTTGTTGACTCCCTAGATGTGTTAACGATAGACCCTGGCGTTAGAATTCATTTACACAATAATTCAGGATTATGGGTATATAAAGATGGAAACATCAGAATTAATGGAACAACAGCCAACCCAGTATCTTTTCAGGGAACACGTTTAGAGTTTTCTTGGCAAGATGTTTCAGGTCAATGGGATAGGATTTGGATAAATGAAGGAAGTACCGATAATGTGTTTAATAATGTGATTATTAAAAATGCATTTATTGGCATACAAGCAGAACCGCTGCCTTTTAATCCTAACGCACCAACAAGTGCTAATAAATTGAGGTTAAACAATTGCGAAATTAAAAATTCAGCAGCAGTGGGGATTTTAGCAACGAATTATCAAATTACAGATACCAATTCTGTGATTACTAATTCAGGTCAAATGAATGTGTTTGTTAGGGGAGGAGGTAACTATAGATTCTATCATACAACCATAGCAAATTATTGGAATCAGAGCAGTCGTTCAACACCAGCACTTTTTCTTCAAAATTATTACCAAGATGGGAATGGAAATACGCAAGTAAGAGATATAGACTCTGCAATTTTTATCAATACCATTATTGAAGGAAACTTAGAAGTAGAATTTGAAATTGATGAATTAGCTCCTGGAAGTATTAATTATAAAGTTGATCATGCTGTTGTAAGGACATCAAATCCAACTCCATCGTCTAATTTTTTCAATATTATTAAAAACCCAATATTTCCAGTGTTTTTTGACACCCAAAATAATGACTATACATTAGCACCTTCTTCTCAAGCAATTAATGCAGGAAAAATAACGGGTGTTTTATTCGACCATGCAGGTAATTCAAGAAATTCTCCGCCCGATTTAGGTGCTTTTGAGAATTAAAAAGACGTTAACTACTCAGCCGTTCATTTTGCCACAGATTTCACTAATTTTCATAGATTTTTTTCACAGATTAAACCACCTTTGGCGGTTTATAATCTGTGGCAAAGAAAAAAATAGGTGGCTGAGTAGTAACAAAAGATGTAATATTGTTTATTTTTTAAAGTGAAAAAAGTTTGTGTTTCATTAAACAACTTCATTAACTTTGCGACCTAAATTTATGCCAATGACTTGTAAATCTGTTTGTTTTAAATTATTTGTTTTATTGCTTATTAC
>PHDR01000100.1 GCA_002841035.1 Bacteroidetes bacterium HGW-Bacteroidetes-12
TAAAAAAGAAAACAAACACTCCGATATTAATCAATATTATGGTTATGGAGCTAAATATCAGCTGCTTTCAATTACATTCTTAATTTGTTCGCTTGGTTTGATGGGATTTCCAATAACTACTTCATTTATTGGTGAAGACCTTATTTTTAGCCACATTCACGAACACCAATATTTGTTAGGATTGTTTGCAGCGTTAAGCTTTGTGATGAGTGGAATTGCTTTAATTCGCTTATATGCTCGCTTATTTTTAGGTCCAGTATTACAACCCATTAAATCTAACCCATTAAAATCATCTTAACTTAATTAATAATATGACCGAAATTTATCGGTAAAACGAAATAACAACCTGATTGTCAATTAAAAAGTCTAATACCTTAATGTCTTAACATCTAATGTCTTAATATCTAATGTATTAATATCTAAATATCTAAATAATACACTCAAAAACTAAACTAAAAAAAAAATGAAAAAAACACTTATCTCAGATATTTTAGCAGGTTTAACTGTAAGCTTTGCAGCATTATCTTTAGGAGCGGCTTTTGGCGTAATGTCGGGCAGAGGGGCAATGTCAGGAATGATAGGAGCTGCCATTATTCCCATTGTTACTTCCCTTTTTGGAGGCACAAGAATCCAGGCATCTGGTCCCACAGCACCAATGACTGCCGTAACAGCACTTATTATCGCTTTTGCCCACGAAACTTTTGCCGATAGCAAATTATTTGCCGAACAATTAATTACCTTAACTATTTTAATGAGTTCCACTTTCATTATTTTAGCAGGAATTTTACGGTTAGGAAAATTTATTCAATTAGTGCCTCAAGTAGTTGTGCTTGGTTTTATGAACGGAATTGCTGTGTTAATTTGGGTAGATCAAATTAAAAAATTATTTGGATTAGGTGGTGTAAAACCAATTGCTGGGAGCATTACCACCAACGCTTTATTAGCATTTTCATCGCTAGCACTTATTTATTTGGTTCCGTTTACGCTAAAAAAATTAAATGTTTCAGGTAATGTTAGACGATTTTTACCAGGCATTTTAATAACCATCATTGTATTTACTATTTTTACTACAGGAACCAACTTAGATGTGGCAAGAGTTCAATTAGGAGCTGAATTTAAAAATTTTAGTGATTTTACTACTTTAATTACTAATTATTTTCCAACCGAAAGTAGTTTATATACGCCTGAAATGCTGCTTAAAATATTACCTTTTGCACTACAACTGTGTATGTTAGCTTACTTAGATTCCTTATTAACTAGTTTAGTAGTAGATAAAATGACCAAAGAACCCACTAAACCCAACAAAGAATTATTGGCTCAAGGCTTAGCAAATGGAATTTCAGGACTATTACAAGGAATACCTGGTGCACAAGCTACCATTCGCTCTGTGTTGTTAATTAATGAAGGAGCCAAAACCCGATTAGCAGGTGTGTTGGTTGGTGTGTTTGCTCTGCTTGGGTTTATTGTGTTTAGTAATTTAATAACATTAATAGCTTCTGCCGTTTTTGTTGGCGTGCTTTTTAAAGCAGGTTTAGATGTGTTTGACCGAGATTTTATAAAAGCCTATTTCAAAAATAAGTGGCATACAAATAAAACTAGAAATTTACAAGCCCTCTTTATTTTATATACAACTATAGTTACCGTAATAATTGATTTGAATGTAGCCGTTTTCTCTGGAACAATTCTTTACTACTTAGCCAAAAAATTTATGAATTTTAAAGATGCCGAAGATGATTTTTCGCAAGTAAATAGCGAAGAGTTGTTAGGAATTGTGCAAGAATAAGTAAAGTCTTCTGTTTAATAGTCGAACTCAGGTTAATATTAAAAAAAATACCCAATAAATGAAAAAAAATGGTTACATAATTGTTTCTTTTATTCTTATTATTACATTGATAAGTAATGGGTTATGTTATACAAAAAAAAATAAAAATAATACCAACAACACTTATTTTACTACCAGTGTTTCTACAATAAATTTAGAAGAAAATTTAGAAATAGAACCAACCAATGTATTGCTTTTTTTTAATTTTATTCATCTAACCAATTTTACCTATTGCCAACTTACAGCAAATTTATTAATTTCTAAAACAACGCATTGCATAACATCTATCCCCATTTATCTTGTTAATTGTGTGTTTATTATTTAAAAACAAGGAAATAATATAGTTTAATTCTACACTATTATTTTAATTTTAAATAACAACAAATCAACACATTAACATTATAAATTATGAAAAATATAACACAACCTTTAACAGGGATTAAAGGATTAAAACAAAACTGGAATACCGATATAATATCAGGATTTTTAGTATTTTTATTAGCATTGCCTCTAAGTTTAGGCATTGCAAAAGCTAGCGGATTTCCTGCCGCTATGGGCGTTTTAACAGCTATGATAGGCGGTTTAGTAACCGTATTTTTTAATGTTTCAGCATTATCTATAAAAGGACCAGCAGCAGGATTAATTACCATAGCAGCAGCTTCTGTAACCGATTTTGGAGGCGATGAACAAGGTTGGAAAATGGCTTGTGGCGTAGTAGTGGTTATGGCTCTTTTTCAAATCTTATTTGGCGTTTTAAAATTTGGAAAATTGAGCGATTTTTTTCCCCATTCGGCAGTTCACGGAATGTTAGCAGCCATTGGTTTAATAATTATTGCCAAGCAAATTCCTGTTCTATTGGGCGATGACCCTACTTTATACAAAGGAGAAGGTCCAGTTCAACTTCTTTTAGATATACCAAAATTTGTGCTAAACGCTCATTGGCACATAGCCGCCATTGGAATTATTGGCTTAATTATTATGTTTGTTTTTCCGATGTTAAAAATTAATTTCCTTAAAAAAGTACCTGCCCCAATGATAGTGTTATTGGTAGCCGTTCCGCTAACCATAGTTTGGCATTTTAGCCAATCCGAACCTACTTATTCGCTAGTTAAAATAGGCGATTTTTGGGGAAGTTTAAATTTTAATGCCGATTTTTCTGGAATAGGCACATTTACCTTTTGGAAATATGTAGTGATGTTTTTATTTGTTAGCTCTTTAGAATCGTTGCTAACCGTAAAAGCAGTAGATAACCTAGACCCTTACAAAAGAGAATCGAGCTATAGTGGTGATTTAATAGGACAAGGTGTTGGAAACGCATTAGCTGGTCTTTTGGGTGGCTTACCTATGATTTCGGAAGTGGTAAGAAGTTCCTCAAACATTGGATTTGGAGCAAAAACAAAATGGTCAAACTTTTTTCACGGTGCGTTTCTATTGCTTGCTATGCTATTAATTATTCCTGTAATAGAAATGATACCCAACTCTGCATTAGCTGCCATGTTAATTTTTGCAGGCTATCGGTTGGCTGCTCCAAAAGAGTTTATCCAAACTTATAAAATTGGTAAAGAACAGTTGGTTATTTTTAATGTAACCATTATTGTTACGCTTGCCGAAGATTTATTGCTTGGAATAGCTGCGGGTATTTTGGTTAAAATTATTTTTCATTTAATCAATGGAGTAAAAGTAAAACACTTATTTAAAGCTACTTATACTATTGAAAAACAAGCCAATTATACAAAAATAGTTATAGAAAATGCAGCTATTTTTTCTAATTTAATTTCATTTAAAAAAGGAATAACTACTTTGCCAAAACAACAAAAAATTATTGTCGATTTTTCATCGGTAAAATTAATAGATCATTCATTTATGCACTTTATTCATCACATTCAACACCAATATAATGATGATGGAGGCGATTTCACAATAATAGGTATGGAGCAGCATAAACCCTTATCAAAGCACCCGTTGGCAACACGAATATTGAAATTGAAAAAAGAAAAAAGAAACAAAAAATTTTATAAAAAATATAAAAACATTGCTTAATTGCTCTCATTCAGGTATATTAATTAGTGCCTGTTTTTTAGTTAAAACTTCCCGCAGATTTATGCTGATAAAAAAATCATCTATGCGTAAATTTGCGGTATCTTTTATAAAAATAGTTTTGTTTGTTTGAATTGATTTACTTTTTCTAAAGTATTCAACATTCAAAACTTAAACAACTTGTCCCGACTTCTCGGGATTCAACATTTATAAATAAAAACAATGAACAAAACAATAACACTAATCGTTGTACTACTCAGTTTTCAACTTTTAACCTTAAACGGTGTTGCACAAAAAGCAATACCAACTGGTGATATCAAATTAAATTTAGATACTACTGGAAACCATTATGTTAAATTTACTTTTTTAGGGCAAGTTTGGGCAAGATATACAGATACAAACCCTGGCTCAACCGTTTTTAACGACCCTGTTTCTGATGTGTATGACATTGGATTAAGACGCTGGAGATTAAGTTTATATGGACAATTAACCGATAAAGTTTTCTTTTTTACTCAATTTGGGCAGAACAATTACAGTAACCTATCCAAACGATTTACAGGGTCATTTTTTCACGATGCAGTTGTAGAATATCATTTTCATAAACGCTACCTTCAATGGGGAATGGGCTTATCGGGTGTAAACGGACTTTCCCGTTATGCTACGCCAAGTGTAGGAACGATTATGAGTTTAGATGCCCCACTCTATCAGCAAACTACCAATGGAATTAACGACCAATTTTTACGAAAATTAAGTATTTATGCCAAAGGAAAAATAAGTAAATTAGATTATCGGATAGCAATAACCGACCCTATGGCGGTGCAAAATGCCAATGCAACAGTAAACTCAATATCAGCCGTTTCCGAATTTTCTACCAAGCCACCAAAACCTCAATTTCAAGGTTATTTTATGTGGCAATTTTTAGATGAAGAAAGTAATTTAACCCCCTACACCGTTGGTTCTTATTTAGGAAAAAAGAAAGTGTTTAACATTGGTGCAGGATTCATTTTTCAGCAAGATGCCATGTGGCACACCAATTTGGCAAACGACACACTTAAAGAAAACATGAATTTACTCGCTGTTGATTTGTTTTATGATAGTCCGCTAAGTGAAAAAGGCGATGCTATAACCATCTATGCTTCCTACCACAACCTAGATTTTGGTAAAAACTATACCCGAAACATAGGCGTTATGAACCCTGCCACAGGAACAAATGCCAACGGAACATTTAACGGTGCTGGTAATGCTTTTCCTATGCTCGGAACTGGTGATGTGTATTATTTGCAAGTAGGCTACAAGCTAAAAGACAATTTATTGCCCAACAACGGAACGCTTCAGCCTTATGCAGCTGCTCAATTAGCCGATTTTGATCGATTAAAAGATAAAATGTTGATGCTAGAAGGAGGCGTAAATTATTACCTTCACGGCAAACACAATGCAAAACTAACGCTGAATTACCAAAGCCGACCTATTTTTAAAACAGAATTAAATGGTGATATAACCACTAACGAACGCAAAGGAATGTTGCAGTTGCAATATCAAATTTCTATTTGATGTGATTATTTATTAACCTATTAACTGGACGATAGAATAAATAAAGATAACAAGAGATAAGTCTTTTTAACTGATAATCAGATTTTTAATATTTTTGTTTTACAATATATTGCCGTCAGGTTAATAAACTATCGTTTTAATGCAACAACACAACAATAGAAAAAAAAAACAAACTAACGACTTACAATAACACTAATTTTTTGTAACTTTGAACTTGTTATAAAACAAGTTACATGATGCTAAACTCTCTCCTAATGAGGTTATAATGGGTGATGACATCAATATTATGCTTGCTGCTACTTTTAATTTCAAAAGAATGATGAACAAATGGAAATCTTCTTTTTTGTTTATTTTTTTATCAACTTTTTTATGATCTCGAAAATCTATTTTTTAAAAACTTTTATTTTAAAATGTAGTTTTTAAGGCTCAAATAAATATGTTTTGTAAATTTGTAAAAATCTAAAACCATAAAAATTATGAACGAAACAATGAGAGAAAATATTAAAATAGCCTTATTAGGTTTAATAACTATAACATTAATTATCAACACCTTTTTTAATGATAATAGGCCTCCAAGAAGAGATTCTGATAATTATTCATCTAGCAGTATTGCCACATCTCCTTCTATTTCAACCAATTCTGGAAATGTGAATGATTTGAACCCTATTAATCCTATTTCTCCAACACAACCAAATCAACCAGCACCTGCTGCCGCAACTGTTTTATCTGAAACTAGAGCTAAAACTGCTATACAATTTGCAGAATCCAGTCATAATTTCGGAAAAATCAAACAAGATTCTAAGCATACTAAAATATTTAAGTTTACCAACACAGGTAAAGAGCCTTTGATTATTGAAAATGCCACAGGAAGTTGCGGATGTACCGTTCCTCAATTCCCGAAAGAGCCAATAAAACCAGGTGGTACTGGCGAAATTGTTGTTGAGTATAGCCCTGGAAAACAAGAAGGTGCTCAAACTAAAACAGTTACTATTACTGCTAACACAGACCCTATTACAACAACATTAAATGTTTCTGCTGAAGTAGAAACGATTTAATTTTCACTTTCAATAAGCTTAAAAATGGCAGTTTTAACACATTTTGTTGTTATGCTGCCTTTTTTTTCTTCTAAAATTAAAGCCTTGGCTTTATCCTCTTCAAAAACAGTTTTAATATCTTTAATTATACCAAACGGAACGTTTGCTTTATTGAATTTTTCTTGAAAAGAAGATAAAGAAATTTGGTTAAAATAGTTTTTTAATAATTCATCCAACACACTCCTGTTCTCTACTCTTTTAACATTGCTAAAGAACCTTTCATCGTTAATTAATGCTGTTGCTCCAATAATAGTCAACATACTTTTAAACTGCTTATCAGTACCAATTGCCAATACGATCCATTTGCCATCTTTGGTTTGGTAGGTTTCTCCATAAGGAGCAATATTAGGATGTAAAGAACCTAATAACTTGGCATTCTCGCTATTCATTAACCAGTTAGTCGCTTGGTTTTTTAATGATGAGATGGCTGCATCATACAAAGAAACTTGTACATAAGCTCCTTTTCCGCTTTGGGCTTTATTGAGCAAGGCTACTAAAATTCCTTCTTTTAACTGATGGGCAGCCAAAACATCTATCATGGCTATAGGCATTTTTAAAGGTCCTGAACTTGCTGTACCATTCATTGCCATAAAACCAGTTTCGGCTTGTAGCACAACATCATAAGCCACTCTATTATCAGCCTCACCAAAACCATTTATTTCTCCATAAATAATGGTGGGATTGATTTGTTTAATGGAATTATAATCTAAGGAGAATTTTTCGGCATCACCAGGTTTAAAGTTAGCAATTACAATGGCTGCATCTTTTAACAAATTGGCTACTTGTTTTTTATCGTTAGCTTGTTTTAAATCTAAAAACAAATGTTCTTTATTCCAATTTACCGCTGAGAAATAAGCGGAAATGTTTTCTTTATTACTTTTTTCTGAGGCTATTCTCCATTGTCGGGTTACATCTCCGTTGGTATTTTTGTTTTCTATCTTAATCACCCTTGCTCCCATTTCGGCAAAAAACATCCCTACATCTGGTCCAGCCAAAACACTTGCTAACTCAACAACAATTAAATCTTTAAACATCAGGTTATTTTTTTGTCATTTTTATAAAAAGCTCCCTTCCTGCTCTAGGCGGTATGGAGTTCGTTGACGTTTCCATAATAGCCACATCAAAAAATGGAGTGAAATACGTTAAATATTCTTCTTTATTTCCTCCAAACGGTGGATGGTCTGTGTTTAAAACATCATCAAACAACAAGCCTACTAACTTGCCATTTGGTTTTAACAATGCAGCTGTGTGTTGAGCATATTTTGCTCTCAAACTTGGATCTAAAGCACAAAAAAAGGTTTGTTCCACCATTAAATCATACGTTTCGGAGTGATTAAAAAAATCATCACATATTAAATTTTCTTTGGGAAAATGAGGTACTCTTTGACTAAAACTTTCCAACGCTAAAGGAGATACATCCACTAAAAAAACATTTTTAAATCCATTTTCGACTAAATACTCTGCTTCATAAGCATTGCCACATCCTGGAATAATAATTTTTAAATCTTTATTAGTGAGTTGATTGAAATACGCTTTAAGTGGTGGTGATATTGTTCCTATATCCCACCCTATTTCATTTTCTTTGTAACGATTATTCCAATATGTTTTATCTAATTTCATTATAATTATTTTTTAAGGTTTCAGTGTGCCTTTTTTAATTTCTCCTTTCTTTTTACTTGAGCTTCCGCATTCTCCCAAGGTATCTCCATGAGCTTGGTGTGCTGCCCATGCAGATTGAGGTATTTCTATGGTTTGAGGATTGCTCGTATTTCCTGGAGGATAATGGCAAATCGTTATTTTTTTGTTGCCATTTCCTGAGTTACCAGTTCCTGTTGTGTCAGGAGGAGTTGTTATCTGTGGGCAAGGTCCTTGAACATCACCATGTGCCTGATGGGCTGGCCATGCACTTACTGGGATCTCTATCGTTTGTGGATTACCAGTGTTACCTGGTGGGTAATGGCATATCGTCATCTTTTTCTCTTCTACTGGACAAACTCCCAAAGTTGCTCCTTGCGACTGATAACTAAACCATTCCGATTCATTTATGGTTAGGTTTTTATTGTCTAAGCATATCTTTATCTTTTT
>PHDR01000101.1 GCA_002841035.1 Bacteroidetes bacterium HGW-Bacteroidetes-12
CGCTGCCGCAAGCGTCCCGCTTGTGGTAAATAAAAAATTAATACATTTGCCAAGATGAGCAGAAACTATAAATTTCTTAATCCTGAAGGGCTTTGTTTTATAAGTTTTGCAACGGTGTTTTGGTTAGATGTGTTTGTTAGAGAAGATTATTCAGATTGTATAGTAAAGAATTTAAATTATTGTGTGTCCAAAAAAAGTTTAGTAACTTTATGCTTGATTTGAAAATAATAGAAACCACAAGCGGGACGCTTGCGGCAGCGGATTGCCCTTTCCAAATCTCGGTTTTATCTTGCAAGAATTTAACAATGCTAAACTAAAGAGTATATTTAATGAAATTTAGTCAAATTTGACCAATTTTTATGCAATTTTGAACTATTTTTAGTCAAATTTGACAGTTTAGCACTAAATTACTTATTTTTGTTTCTTAAAATTAGTTTTCTTATTAAATTTAAAGCAACATCAACATTATTTACAATATCTGCTTTTGTAAAATATACTGGGTAATCAGGAGTTAAACCCCTACCTTTTTCAGATGATGCTTTTTCGAAAGTGTGTTTAAAATTAGGCGTATTAAATTTAAGTCCCGATTTTTTTAAAGTAACTAAATAATTACCAGTGTTACATCCTTCATTAGCTGCTCCAGTTTCTTCTCCTACTAACAGCCCTATTTGATGAAATTTTGCTATTGATAAAAATTCACCTGAAGCAGAAAAAGAAGAACCATCCATAATAAAATATGTTTTTTTAAATTGAAAGGTATTTGTAGGAGTAATAACTCTTGGTATAGATGTATATTCTTTAAATTTTCTGCTGTTAATTTTATATTCTCTTTTTATATGAGTTTCAATTTCATCTTCAATTAAATAAGAAAGTAAATAATATTCATTAACTATTTTTCCACCTGTATTTCCCCTTAAATCTAAAACCAAATTTTGAGGTTTATCTTTCTCTATAATTTGGAATATGCTATCTATTTTATTTTTAAATTCAATCGTATCAATAAAAAAAGAATTAATTTTTAAATAAAAATAATCATCTTCGTTACTAGCATAAATTTTATTGCTGCTTATTGGATATCTAGCTTGACTAGTTTCACTTAGTGAAATAAATTTCTGAGATTGTAATGTTATTGAATGTTCATTTTCATTCTCATCTTTGAGTGTAATTGTATTCTCTTTGTTTCGAGCATAGTATTTTGCAAAATAGATTGGGAAAAGTTTTTCGGAATATCGTTTTTTACTAATTTGAATGAATCCATCAGCTTGTATATACTTTTCAATTTCAGTAATGATTGTATCAATAGGTATTTTATTAATTGCTAAAACTTCTTTGTTTTCAATATCCAATCTATCAGTTGTTAAATCGTGCCATATATAATATTTTTCTTGACAACTATATAAAGAAATTGGTGGAAAAATCTCATTTTTTAACCAAATATCTGGTAATTCTATAGAACTATGTCCACATCCTAATTTAGCATTAGTAAGACTAAGAATTTTATAAAAACCATACACAGACATAGAGTCAGTAATTGTTTCTCTAATGCTATCTGTAAAATTTTTAAAATATTTTTTCGTATTATATCTATAAACACCTGCATGCTTTTTAGTTGTTATAGAAATATATTTTTTATAATCAGACCTTAATTCTTTTTTACTTAAAAAGTAATCTTGACCATTAGATATTAAGAAAGTATTACATAAAACTATAAAGATTATTAATCGCATAAAATATTCATAAGTGAATCAAAATAATATTATAAGAAAGAGGTTACAATAAAATGTAACCTCCTTATTTGTCTCTTATAAATGACAAATTGTTTCTGCACACAATGTTCCTGCACAAGTATCTTTTGGAGGTGGTGGGTTTTCTACACAACAATTTCTATTAGTATTTTGACAAGAAAAAATAGAGGTAAACTCACCTCCTTTAACATTCCCCATTTGCTCATCATTTAATTTTGCAATAGTTTCTTTGTTAAGGCTAAGTTTACCTTTTAATTGAATTTTTTTCGTTTTTATAAAATTTAATTTTTCAAGCTACTTTTTTAACGAGTAGTTACTCTATGTAAGGTTCGGTTTTATCTTGCAAGAAGTTAACACTACTAAATTAAAAAGAAGATTTTAATAAAGTTCAGTCAAATTTGAATTATTTTTAGTCAAATTTGACAATATTTAGCACCAAATTACTTGTTTTTGTTTCTTAAAATTAGTTTTTAACACGAAAACTGTTAAGCTTGTAAAGTTAAGAGTACCTCTCACTCCTCACTCCTTACCACTCCCTTCTCATAAATGCTACAAAAATAAGCAACAATGGGAATATCATCAATCCGGCAGAAACAGCTGCTAAATGAGGGTTGGCTTCATTAATAAATTTCATAGTTTCTATGGGTAATGTATTTATTTTGCCTAAACCGATAACCTTGGTGATGCCATATTCAAACCAAGAAATTAAAAAACATTGAATAAAACACAACAACAACCAAGGCTTAGCTAACGGAATTAAAATTTTTATAAATGATTGATATTTAGAAGCTCCCAAGGTAAATGCTTGAAAAGTTAGTTGCTTAATTCTGTCGTTCCAAAAGGTAGAAAAAAGTAAAATACTGTATGGAAATATATATAACCATTGGGCAAATAAAATTCCTGATAAAGTTCCTGTTAGGTTTATCCTAATAAAATAATAATTGAGCATTGCACCAAAAATTACGGGAGAAATTAAATACGGATAAAATGCCAACGACAACATTTTTTTTTGTTGCGAATGAAACATAATGTAGAGCGAAACAACAAAGCCAAATGTGGTGGCAACCAACGCAATACAGAACGCAACAAGCAATGAAGTAACAAAACTATTGAGTAAGGTGTTGGAAGATGAAAATGTTTCTATCCAATAACGAAACGTAAAATTACTGTGAATTAATTGAGGAAACATCCAATTGCTAACTATTGATAAATAGGCTAATGCTAGCAAAGGAAACAGCAATAAAAATCCAACCGATATGTAAGTTAATTTTCTCAAAAAGGGATAAGTTTTGTGGTTTTTTTTCGTAAAATGATGGTAATAGTTAAAAACACTAAAAGTGTATAAACTACTGCCATAGCGTGTCCTAAGGCAATATCGTTGAGGTTAAATTTGGTTAGTTTTTCGGTAATAAAAATGGAAACCATTCGGGGCGATTGTTTACCTAAAATAAGAGGTATTTCGTAAGCTCCAAACAAAAATAAGCCATACAATGCAATGAGTATATCGGCTTTTTTTAATATTAATGGGATAAAAATTTTAGTGATGAAGTCCTTTTTTGAAGTTCCTAATGTGGTTGCAATTTGTTTTAATTCAATGATGCGTTCTTTTTTTGCAATACTTAAAAATATAAAAGTAAACAACGGAAAAAGTAAAAAAAGGTGTGCTGCTAATATGCCAAAAGCAAAAGAATCGTTTACCAATGTAGGAAAATTATTAGGCGAAGAAATTAAATGAAGAGCAAAAGCAATTCGGGCTAAAATGCCTGTTGGGCTTAGCATATAATAAACCAAAAAACCTACAATTATAGGGGCTACAAACAATGGAAGGAGTAGAATTTTTTTGAAAACAGTGTTTTGTTTACCAAAAGTTAAAAAATAAGCCATTATTAATGCTGGAACTAAGCTTGTTATTAAAGAACCAAGGGCTACTAAAATGGAATAAAATAAACTCATAATAGCATCTTTACTTTCAAACAGTTTGAGCCAATGTTCGGTGGTAAATCCTTTGTTCATCAAACCAATATAGCCAAAACTATAAAGCAACGAATAGCCAAAACCGAGCAGCAAAGGTGTGGTTGTTATTAATATATAAGCTGTTATGGCTAGTTTTGCTCTCACAATTTATTTTTCTAAAATTTCTTTTCTAAAATCTTCAAACAAGCGTATCATATATTCTGGTGCAGGTTCTTGCAATGCTTTTTCTTGTATTTCTGTTCTATTTGGAGCGTTTTTTCGTCCTGGAATAGCAGCAAATTTTTCTTGCCAAGCAGCCGTAAGTTTTTTCACATCTAAAATAGTTGCATCTCCCCAAACAGAAGGCTTCATTTTTTCATATTGTGCTTCGGGCGATGCTAAAAAATTTATTACAACCATTGCCGCTTCTTTGTTGTTTGAATGGTTTACTATGCCTAAATAATGCGAATTTTGTATTGTTCCTGACTCAAACACAAAAGCCTTGCTTGTTGGCGGAAACAACCCTTCGGCAATTTTATTATCTACTTCACTATCGTTATTGCTCATTGTAAACCAAATTTCTCCATTTGCAAATAATTGATGTTGTTGTGGTGTAGAATTAGGAAATGTTTTTCCGTTTTTCCATAAATAAGGTTGTAGGATTTTAATGTAATCCCATAATTTTTTGCTGGCTTTTTGGTATTTTTCTTCTTCAAATTTTCCTGCAAGTGCATCTTTTCCTCCTGCAAAATGAATAAGCCAACTTTTAAGTAAGGTCATTCCTGTAAAATCATTCGGGAAGGTAAATTTTGATGGGTTTTCTTTTACCCAAGCAGCCAAATTTTCTAAATTTGTTGGTGGGGTAGGGATTTTTTCAGCATTGTATATAATTGCTAATTGAACGTTTCCCCAAGGACATTCCATTCCATCTACAGGTTGTTGAAAATCGGTATTTATAAAAGGATTTTCCCAATTAATATACTGGTTGTTAGGTAATTTTTCTGTAAAAGGACCAAAAAGCCCATTTATTTGCCTTAATTGAAAAAATGTTTCTCCATTTATCCAAAGCATATCAAAAGCACTTTCTGTTTTTTTTGCTTCCATTTCGGTCATTAAAGCACTTATCAACTCATTTCCTTGTCCGTTAATTACTTTTAAATTGATGTTAAATTTTTGTTTAATCGATGGAACAACATATTCGTTTACATATTTGTTAATCAACAAATCACCTTGCCACATAACCCAAGTTACTGTTTTTCCGTTGGTAGCAATTTCTATTTCTTCCCAACTTTTATGTTCATTTAGTTGTTCTTTTTTTTCGGTTTTACAAGAAAAAAGGAGTGTTAAAACAATGAGTAGTAATAAATTTTTCATTTGTCAGCTAATTAGTTTATGAGTTTATAAGCTTATAAGTTTATAAGTTTATAAGATTATTGTCGTTAGTTTTAAAAAAAGTCTA
The DNA here is from genome assembly GCA_002841035.1 of Bacteroidetes bacterium HGW-Bacteroidetes-12. Classification (GTDB taxonomy): domain Bacteria; phylum Bacteroidota; class Bacteroidia; order Flavobacteriales_E; family Vicingaceae; genus BRH-c54. The sequence continues at coordinate 5,158 of PHDR01000101.1, forward strand.
ACTGGTTTTTTTAGCCAGTTAGACTTTGGTAATTTTTTAAAATTAAAACAAATATCGTACAGAAAATTGGAATTGGCGTGGTGGAGCAGCATTTCGTTGCACCAACAAACCAGAACTTTTTGGTCCTGCTTGCACTTGATTACTTTGAGTGGCATTGTTTGTAAAACCGCTTAAATTAGTTGCATTTAGCATATTAAAACCTGTTGCCGATAATTCAATTGCCGATTTTTTTGTGATATTAACTTTGTATTGCACATTCAAATCAAACGTGTTAGACCAAGGCAAACGGTCGCTATTGCGTTCTTCGCCTGGCGAACGATCGCTATTTCCAACAAAAGCATCGCCAAAAGCTCTTCCATCACCATTCAAATCGGTTGTGCCATAAAGTGTTCCATCAGGAATTCTGTTAATGGGCTGTCCGCTTTGCAGCAATGAGGTTAATGTTATGGCTAAGTTTTTTATAGGATAATAACTAAACGTGGCATTAATTAAGTGTTTTCTGTCGTTAATAGATGTAGCAAATTCATCATCAAAATTATTGGCATCCATTGCTCTAAAGTTAATGTCTTCGGTATTGTTTTTTAATAATGAAATGGTGTACATTAATCTAAACGCATAATTATCATTGCCTTTCTTTTTTTCTAACGTAAAGTTAGCTGCATAATAATTTGAACGTCCTTCCGATTCGGTCATCACCACATTTCGGGCAATTCCTCTTAATGTATCTCCATTTAACACAGTAAAACTTCCCGAACCATCGGTATAAATTGGCACAGGTCGAGAAGAATCTGCAGCAGCGGTTGAACGTACTTGAACATTATTAGGGTCAATATCCCAAGCCGATGGAGCGTTAAGGTTTCTTAATCTAAATAAATTATACGACCTGTTGTGCATCACATCTACATAAAAAATTTTGTTTTCACTAACTTTGTATTGAACGCCTATCATCATTTGGTGTGAGTAAGGATTATCGTAACCATTAGGGTTTAGCACACGCAATTCGTTTTGGAAGATAGTTTCTCGTTGGTCTTGCAACGAAGCCGAAGTTGGTCCTTGCAAAAAGCCAACATTGGTTGAACTTGCACCTAAATTTCCTTGGTTGGTAATTGCATTTACATCGGCATCGCTTGATAAAATTCCCAATGTTTTTAGTTGTTCTAATTGTTGTTTATAATCTGCCGAAGTAGAGTTAAACTGCAACGCATCGCTATAAACAGCATATAAAATTTTATCGTAATACATACCATAACCAGCACGTAACGAAATTTTGTCGCTTAATTTGTAGTTTACGCTAACTCGTGGAGCAATGTTGTTAAAATCGCCATCGCTACTGCCTCCTTTCGATAGGTTGTCATAATCATACCTTGCTCCTAAATTTATATTTAATTTAGAGGTTAACGAAAGTTGATCTTCAACATAAAAACTATAAATCTGTTGTGTTTTTTCAAACGAATTTGGGCGAAGTTCTGTGGTAAAATTTAGCACTTGCACATCTGAAGGTAAATCAGTGGGAGCTAAATTACTACCAATTCCAGAAGCGTTTAATTGGTCTAATTGTGCTTGGTTTAATTGCACCAAATAGCTTCCGTTTGGATTTCCTCCACCAAACAATTCAAACTGCGAAATTTTTGCTTCTCCACCAATTTTAAACAAATGTTTATTGTGCGATATGGAAACTTTTTGTTGAATTTGGTGTGTGTTTTCAATGTCTTTAAATGCAAACCCAGGATGTCCTAATGCTGCCATAGCTTGTCCGCTTGGGTCTAACACAAAAACATCGGGACTGTTATCTAACTCAGGATTAGCGTAATCCCACACAAAACGACCAAACAAATAGTTAGCCTCGTAAGTCAGTTTGTTGCCTGTGTAGGTGTTTTTAAGTGCAGCGTTTAAAGTGTTTCTATCTTGTTTGTTGCCTGCCGAAGGAAAAGTTACTCCGCCTTCTAACCCACCACCTTGTCGTTCAATATTTACAATACCTCTATTAATTCGCAAGGAAGAGCGAAAACGGTTGCTCCAATTGTGGTCAATTTTTCCAGAAATGTAGGTAAAATTATTTGTTCCTTCAACAGTTTCGCTAATTCCGAGTTGAGGCACGTTTAAAAGGTTGTCTTTAATATCGGTGGTGTGTTCTATATTGATGTAATAAAAAGTTTTGTCTTTAACCAACGGACCGCCAAAACCAAAACCACCTTGATGACGTTGAAAACCATCTTTTACTTGGTTTCCAGATAAATCACGTTGAGCAAAAGGCGAAGCAGCATCAACGCTTTTTCCGGGACGAACCACATAAAATACCTCTCCAGAAAAATCATTTGTTCCCGATTTTGTGGTCATATTAATAATTCCGTTAGATGTATGCCCGTGTTCGGCACTAAAATTATTGGTAAGAGCCGTTACGTTTTGCGTAAATCCAACAGGAATAGCAAATCGCTGCCCGCCCAAAAAGTTTTCGTTGTTGTCCATTCCATCAATTTGATAATTGGTAAACAATGAATTAGCACCGTTTATGGTAACATTTGGCGCTTCGGGAAAAAAGCCAGTAGCTTGCGTAATGTTGGGCAAACGATACAAAGCACGAGTAACATCACGCCCTTCAATAGGCAATTCTTCCATTTCTTCTGCTGTAAGTTCGGAAGCAACTTCGGCATTTACCATATTAATGGTTTGATAACGAGAGGCAGAAATAACAGCTTCGCCCAACTGTTGCGATTTTTCTTTAATTTCTATGGTTACGGTGGTTGTTTTTCCAGAAATTAAAATGATGTTGTCTTTAATTCCGCCTTTAAAAAAACTTTGCTCTTTCACCTCAATGTTGTAAGCTCCAGAAGTAGAAAGTCCGTCTAAACGCACTTTCCCACGAGCATCAGAAACTCTAATTGCCGAATACCCTATTTTACTGTTGGTAATTTCAATAGTCTGCCCAGGAATACCTGAGTTGGTAGAATCTTTTACTAAGATTTCTAACGATGCTTGTGCAAACGCAAATTGCACAAGCAATAGTAATATACTTATTGATATAATTTTTTTCATATTTATATTTTTATTTTTTTAAGATGTTAGTTTTTGATATATAAATAGATAGCTTTTGCTAGAAAAACTACATTTTTAAACAAGCACCTCATTTTATTGTAAATTAAAAAGATTGATTAGTTGTAAAAATGGCTTAATTTGTTTGCTAACAATAAAGTAAAACAACATCTTCTTTAACTTTCGTTAAAAAAAATAATGGTTATACTTTTAAAAAGCAAACAGAAATTAGCCAAAAGATTTTTTTTAATAGCGTTGCTATTAAAAAGTTACAACATAAAAAGGAGGAGCTCTAAGTTGTTTGTGTTGAGCAATATAAAGTTCTTTAATTGCCTGATTAAAAACAATTAAAAATGAATTTAACGAAAGAATTAATGCACGTAAAAACGCA
>PHDR01000102.1 GCA_002841035.1 Bacteroidetes bacterium HGW-Bacteroidetes-12
CCTTTCCATAGCAACTTCTTCTGCATGACAAGGACCAGCTATCATTCCTATTTTATCGTAAGGAATATTGAAGTTTAAATGAAAATATTCTGCAGGAATTTGATTGTATTCTGGAATCACACCTTTAATTGCTGAAATAATAATTTTATTTTCTATTCCTTTAATTTTCACATCATCAAAAGCCCTAGCAATAAATGCAGAAGGGACTGCAACTACCAAAACATCAGATTGAGAAACAATTTGTTGTAAATCGGGGCTCAAATTCAATTTTTGTGTATCAAATTGAATAGATGGCAAATATTTTGGGTTGTTATCAAACTTTTTAATGTGTTGAATAGATTCTTCATCACGCATCCACCAATTTACTTCAGATAAGTTCTCAGAAAGTATTTTAACAATTGCTGTAGCCCAACTTCCACCACCTAAAACGGCTATTTTTTGATTTTCCATAGAGCAAAACTACATAATTTTTTAATACCTATTTTTTTGAGTTGTTAATATACCACAATCTCCGCCTGAGGCGGAGCGGAAATTAATTAGCGATGTAGTTGCTAGTCCCGAAAGTTTAACTTTCGAGGATTCTCGTAAACGGAATATTACTCTAACTAATTATTTTTTCTACCGAAAAGCTTCTAAGTTTGAGTGTAGCTCTCCTGTCTGTTGTTGGTTTTTAATGCGTTGTGCGATCTCCCCTGTCATTTTTATATCAAAAAAAGTAAATGTTTAAAGAATGCTTTGTCGAAATAAGAACTTGAAAAAGATATACTAGAATTGAAGGGAGATAACAAATAAAGCAATTACTTTTGTTTCCAAATTGATAGATAAAATGATAAGATATTTTAAGTTAACCTTTGCTTTTGTTGTTCTTGCACTTTTTGCCTGCTCAGAAGCATCACAAAACACTAATAGTAATAAAGAAGAACAAAATGCTCTTTCTTTAATAGAAGACACATCTGAAATAGCTGTTGATAAAAACCAGTCAGATACGAATAGTTTTTTGCAATTTTATCAACGAGTTATCTCTGCTATTGAGACTAAAAATGCATCAGCATTTAACCAACTTTTTTATAAAGATTATGGACTATACATTATTGAAAGTTCGGGAGCTATGCCACAAATAAGTAAGGTTTATGAAATTGGAAATTATAAATCACCAGCAACAGCACAAGGGTTTTTTGATCTTCGTTTTGATTCATTAAGCTTGATGCCTCTTGAGGAAAAGCTGCCCAAAGTAGTTTGTGAAAAAAATAGCTACAACAAACAAGGTTGTTTTCAGGAAAATACCAATCCCTTAAAAGATAGTGAAATTTGGCATTATGCTAATTTAAACGAAAAAGAAATTCAGGCAATTCAGTTTATTAGCAAAACCATAAAAATTACCGTTATAAACACCCATAATTACACCTTTTATTTCTCACAAATAAATGATTATTGGCAACTTAGCTTTATTGATTTGAGAATTCCTTGTGCTGCCTAAAATGTTAATCGAATTGTTAATAAAAAATACGATTTAGCTTATTTTTTATAAGCAAATCCAATGACTTAATGGGTATATTTGTTTTCGCTAAAAAAAGCGAAAAAATATTAATAATATTATGAGCGAAGAAAAGAAACAAAATTATTCAGCCGATAGTATTCAGGCATTAGAAGGAATGGAGCATGTAAGAATGCGTCCATCTATGTATATCGGAGATGTTGGTGTTAGAGGATTACACCACTTGGTTTATGAAGTTGTAGATAATTCCATTGACGAAGCAATGGGAGGTCATTGTGATGAAATTCAAGTATGGATTAATGAAGACAACTCAATTGGCGTTAGAGATAATGGTCGAGGAATTCCTGTAGATATACACAAAAAAGAAGGCGTATCTGCGTTGGAAGTAGTAATGACCAAAATTGGAGCAGGAGGTAAATTTGACAAAGATTCTTATAAAGTTTCAGGAGGTTTGCATGGGGTGGGAGTTTCTGTTGTGAATGCTCTTTCTGATGATTTAAAAGCAACAGTTTATCGTGATGGAAAAGTGTATGAGCAAGAATATCAAAAAGGAAAAGCACTTTATCCAGTTAAAGAAACGGGAACTTCCGATTTGAGAGGCACAGAAGTAACCTTTAAACCAGATCCAACTATATTTGAGGATACTGTATTTAGTTATGAAACATTGACAGATAGAATGAGAGAACTCTCTTTCTTGAACAAACAAGTTAGAATAACCATAACAGACCACAGAGAAAAAGATGATGAGGGCAATAGTATTTCAAAAGAATTTTATTCCACCGAAGGATTAAAAGAATTTGTTAGGTATATTGATGAAACTCGTGAGCCTCTTATTGCTGAAATCATTCACATGGAGGGCGAAAGAAATGGTATCCCTGTTGAGGTAGCTATGATTTATAATACTTCTTATGCAGAAAACATTCATGCGTATGTAAATAACATTAATACACATGAAGGAGGAACACATCTTTCAGGTTTTAGAAGAGGTTTAACAGCAACATTAAAAAAATATGCTGAAACATCAGGGATGTTAGATAAGTTGAAATTTGAGATTTCGGGAGATGATTTTCGAGAAGGATTAACAGCTATTATTTCAGTTAAAGTTCAAGAGCCTCAGTTTGAAGGTCAAACAAAAACTAAATTAGGAAACAGAGAAGTTACAGCTCCTGTAAGTCAGGCTGTAACAGAAATGCTTACTAATTATTTGGAAGAACACCCTGCCGATGCAAGAATTATTGTTCAAAAAGTAATATTAGCAGCAACAGCACGTCATGCAGCTACGAAAGCTCGTGAAATGGTGCAACGAAAAAATGTAATGACAGGCTCAGGCTTACCAGGTAAACTTTCCGATTGTGCGTCAAAAGATCCAGCAGAATGTGAAATTTATTTAGTAGAGGGGGACTCGGCTGGAGGAACAGCCAAACAAGGAAGAGACAGACATTTTCAAGCCATTATGCCGTTGAGAGGTAAGATTTTGAATGTTGAAAAAGCCATGCAACACAAAATTTTAGATAATGAAGAAATTAAAAATATCTATACTGCATTAGGCGTTAGAATTGGGACTGAAGAAGATGCAAGAGCATTAAACATTGAAAAACTACGTTACCATAAAATTATTATTATGTGTGATGCTGATGTGGATGGTTCTCACATTGAGACATTGATTTTAACTTTCTTTTTCCGTTATATGTTTGAATTAGTTGAAAAAGGACATGTATATATTGCAACTCCTCCACTTTATCTTTTGAAAAAAGGAAAAGACCAAAAATATTGTTGGACAGATGAAGAACGAGACGCCACCGTTCAAGAATTTAAAGGTGCAGGAAAAGATGGTAGTGTTCATATTCAACGATATAAAGGCTTGGGAGAGATGAATGCAGAGCAATTATGGTCAACAACTATGAATCCTGAATTCAGAACATTAAGGCAAATTACTATTGATAATGCTGCTTCAGCAGATCATACGTTCTCTATGCTAATGGGTGATGATGTTCCACCAAGAAGAGAATTTATTGAAGCTAATGCTAAATATGCAAAAATTGATATTTAATAAATGAATATTAATTGTTTTGAAAATGCCTGAAGATATTTTCTTCAGGCATTTTTTATATCCAAAAAATTTTTTCGTCTATCCTTCCAGCTAAGGATGTAAAAAGCATTGTGTAACGACCTTTGGGAAGCTCGCTAACATCTACAACAATGGGTTGTTCTTTTGTCTCCTCAGGTACTTTAATGTCTTTCCTGATTTGAGAAATATTATACAAATCATAAACTACTACTTTTATTATACGACCTTTTTCCAAATCGGCTTTTAATGTGCCGTATATAGTTTTTGCGTTATCGGAAACCATTCCACTATCAGTTGACATATATTCAATAGAATACCAAGGAGTAATTTGTTTTTTGTGAAAAGAAAGAAAATCTTGTAAGCCAACAATGGAATCTCTATCTTCATGAAAAATAGAAGCCAAAGGTCTATTGTCTGTTAATGCCCAAATAGCACTTTGCATGGCTGAAATAGGATATTTATTTTTATTTAAATGTTCTGCGAGTCTAATAATATTGGTGTCTTTCATTTCGCCAACAAGGTATTTTTCTCCTTCACTAGGAGCGTTTTTATAGGCTTGAGAACAAAACCCAACTAAATTTTTGATAACATTTCCCATAGGATTTATGGTAAAAAGAGCTTCTTTAACGATTAAAATGTCCTGTTTATTAGTGTCTATAGATACGAGATTTCTACCCAGCTCAATCTTTACATTTAATACTCTAGAAGTTTTATTCTGTACATTTATCTGAACACATTCGCCTTGGTAAGACCCATTATTTACTATCTCATAAGATATTAAATCATGCTTTAATGCACTTTCTATAGAAATGGCATTACTACTAATGTAATAATTTTTTTGCGGATGATAGGAGCTTAAAATTAAGCACAGAAATACTGCTGTGCCATAAAGGCACATTTTTTTTAATGCTTTCATAATAAAGGAGTTTAGTTATACTTGTGGAAAATATAACGTCCCTTTATTATGAAATATTGTTTATTAGAAAAAGCCCGAACGAATTATTCTCTTTTTTCAGAAGATGGTTGGCTTTGTAGATTTATTTAATAATAGAAACTTTACCAGCATGTCGGTGCTCTTTTCCGCTTACGTCCTTAAATTCTAAGCGCCAAGCATAACTTCCAACTTCAACAAGTTTTCCTTTATAAGTTCCGTTCCATCCTTTGTCTAATTCATTGGATTTGAAAATTAGCTCTCCCCATCTATTAAAAATCATAAAAGAATACGCATCTTCATTAATTCCAAAACCTTTTGGGGCGAAAGATTCGTTTAAGTTATCTCCATCAGGAGTGAAAGCAGTTGGAACAAATATTCCATATTCGCCTTCAATTTTCACATACTTTCGGGTAGTATCTTTACAACCATTATTATTTTCTACTATTAAAACAATTAAATAGCTCGCAGTATCATCTCCTGGAAAAGTAAAATTAGGATGTTGAACATTACTAGTTCCTAAGCCATCAAAATTCCAGTTCCATGAAACAATGTTAGCTTGAGACATATCATTAAAATACATGATAGGGTCAAACAACGTTACTTTATTTGGTGAAGATGAAAAGTTGGCAATTGGGTCTTCAAAAACAGTGATATAAGCAGTTTTTGTAAGAGAGCTTTCGCAGCCTGTGGTGTCTATTGCAGACAAAGTAATATCATAAGTTCCAGGAGTTGTGTAAGTATTAGAAACGGTATCAACAGTTAAAGCAGAACCATTGTCAATATTCCATAAAATACTTGTAGTTAAATTTGTATCTGTAGTATTGTAAAACTCAATATCTAAAGGAGAACAACCACTTAATTTACTAGCTTCAAATGTAATAAAATTTTGAGGAACTGGTTCTCCAACAGTAAGAGTTACAGCATTAGAACATCCATTAGCGTCAGTAACTGTAACAGTTATTTGTCCTGCAGAAAGGTTAGTTGCATTAGGAGTGTTTCCTATGCTAGAAACAGACCAGCTATAATTGTATCCACCAGCACCACCTTGAGGAGCAACAACTACTTGACCATTAGAACCTCCGTTACAAGTAACATCTGTGATTGTACTTGGAATGGTAATAGCAGTTGGTTCATTAATAGTAATTGTTGTAGAATCAATACACGTTCCACCAGTAGCATAAACCGTATAATTTCCTGCACACAATCCGTTAATGGTATTACTTGCTGTCCAATTTATTCCATCTATACTGTATTGAGTAGCGCCACCACTAGCAGTGATTGTTACGGAACCATCGCATTGACTATTACAACTAGCACTAGTTGTCGATGTGTTTGTTATTGATACTACACAGCAAGAAATAGCTGTAATATTAACTAAACTAAAGCCTGGAGGGCAGCCACCTGGTTCGGAGACCTGAACTGTGTATGTTACTGTTCCTAATGCTGTTGGCGTTACTACTGGATTTGCAATTGTAGGATTAGAAAGACCTGTTGTAGGTGTCCAGCTATAAGTGTATGGACCACCAGACCCACCTGCTCCTGTTGGGTTTCCACCAATAGTCATGGATTGTCCAAAACAGAGTGTGCTGTCTGTTCCAGCACTTGCTATAGGAGGCATCATTGGATAAACAGTAATAGGAATTAAGGTGTTGTATGAACCATTACAAGCATTTGAGTCTCCAATTGTTATAGTTAGTGAATAAGTAGTTGGTATTGAAGGCCAAGCGGTTGGAAAAGCACATGTGTCACAACTAAAATTACCACCGATAATTATTGGGTCACCTGCTATTGATGTCCATTTAAAAGTAGTATCGGTGTTACAGCCAATGATGCCACAACCACCAGTTCCTGGGGTAAAAAACCAGCCCAATTGAGTCGATCCACAAAAATTAACAGGATTTGCGGTTAATGTTAATGTGCTTGGTGTTCCAGAACCATTACAAGCAAGAGCTGGCAATAAATCAGAAATTAAATCAATTACTGCATTATTATTAGGAGTTCCTAAAATTCCTACAGAACCACAAGTTCCGCCTGAAGGAAAGATATTAAAATCACCATTAACAATTAAAGCACCCTGACCAGAGATCATATCACCTGCACAAAATCGAACGCCAACTACATCGCCTGTTGTAATTGCTCCTCCACAAGTATTTGTTGCTTCGTACAATATGTTTCTTTGCGGAGTACCTACAAATGGACGGACTGCAGCCCCATGGCTTACCAATGGAGAACATAATAGATTAGAATATGAATTGTATTGAAAATTTCCAGATTTTATCGCATTATGACTTATTGAACCACCTGCAGTAGTAGTTGCGTCAATAAGTTGATCGGCAAATGCAGCAGGATTGTTGCAACAACTTACTTCGGATTGAACATATACTGCTCCACCAGCATTCATATAATTGATAATAGGGTTTAGTAATGCTGGAGTAGGAACTCCCATGTTTCCAAAAATCCAAACTTGATTATATGTTGCTGGATTAATTGTGGCAGGTATAGCATTTACCCTAAGTACACTAGTTTGTGTCGCCACCAAGCGGTTATATATATTGCTAGCATTATTACTTTGGTCACTACTGAAATTATTGTTGTAGTCAATAACTAAAACATTGCTTTGCGATATGGCTAAAGATGTAAATACGATTACAAACGATAGTAGTAGATTAATTTTTTTCATGAGTTATAGATGAAATTAGATAACTTTAATTGTTAATTTCACATCATGACGTTGAATAACAATTTTGGGTTGCCTCAGAAAGGCGAAGGAATCTAAAATAAATTACCTTGATTGTTAGGAAGTTTAACTCTCCCTAAATGATGAAAGGCTCTTTCAGTAGCTTCTCGCCCTCTTGGGGTTCGCATCAAAAAGCCTTCTTTGATTAGGAAAGGTTCATATACTTCTTCTATGGTACCAGCTTCTTCACCAACAGCAGTAGCAATTGTGGTTAATCCAACAGGCCCACCTTTAAACTTATCTATTATTGCCAATAAAATTCGATTATCCATTTCGTCTAATCCGTTTTTATCCACATTAAGTGCGTCTAGACCAAAAAGGGCTATTTCTTTGTCGATGCGTCCATTTCCTTTTACTTGAGCAAAATCTCTAACTCTTCTTAAAAGAGCATTTGTAATACGTGGAGTCCCTCGGCTTCTTCGTGAAATTTCATGAGCGGCATCATCATCTATACCAACATGAATGATGGCTGATGATCGTTTAATTATTTTTACAAGAATTGCTGCATCATAATATTCTAATCGGGAGGTGATGCCAAAACGAGCTCGAAGTGGTGCAGTTAACAATCCTGTTCGGGTGGTTGCTCCAATAAGTGTAAATGGGTTTAGTTCAATTTGAACGCTTCTGGCATTTGGCCCAGAATCTATCATGATGTCTATTTTATAATCTTCCATTGCAGAATATAGATATTCTTCAACTACCGAAGATAAGCGATGAATTTCATCAATAAATAATACATCTCCTTCTTCTAAATTAGTTAAAAGACCTGCTAAATCGCCAGGTTTTTCCAACACAGGACCAGATGTTACTTTAAAACCTACACCAAGCTCATTGGCAATAATATTGGCTAAAGTTGTTTTTCCTAATCCTGGAGGACCGTGAAGTAAAACATGATCAAGCGATTCTCCTCGCTGTGCAGCTGCTTTTACAAAAATTTTAAGATTTTCAACTACATTTTCTTGACCAGTGAAATCATTGAAAGATAAGGGACGCAATACTTTTTCTATCTCCTTTTCTGTGGGAGTTAGGTTTTCTTTATTTGCATCCAAATTGGTATTCATAATGTCAAAGGTAGTAATAATACCGATTATACGAAATATATAGTCCAATAAATTGTACTACTATTTTGTTATATCGGTATTTACTATTGTAAAATTCAAAAAGTCCTTTGGACTATTTTAAATTACAATCTCTATAACTTAAATTAGTTTTTCGGATTGAGATTAAAATTATTCAGCAGGAATTTGTTTTCCTGATATGGATTGAACAATTGATCCCAAATAAACTTTAAGTTTAATTACATATATAGGTGATGAAAAA
>PHDR01000103.1 GCA_002841035.1 Bacteroidetes bacterium HGW-Bacteroidetes-12
CTTTTCATCTCAAAAAGCGATTTGGTGGTGATGCGTTTGTAATCTTTTTTTGCAGTGGACATGTGCTTGTTGTTTGGTAGGTCAAAAGTACGGAATTGAAGGAACAAACCCGAAGATTTTTAAAAGCTTTCGGGCTTACTTTTTGTAAAAAAAATTAAGCGGGCTGAAATCATTCAGGTTTTAAATTAGCATAAAACTTTTAAACGAAAAGCCGTAAGCATGTGATTTGTTTAAAATTTCTTGTGAGGACGACCACGATATTGAATGATTTTAGCTACTTTTAAAACGCCATATAAATTTTAAATCTTCTGAAAAATGGAAAGTCCCACAACTCAACTTAAAAAATTTACCAATCTTTATCAACTTTCTAAAACCCTCAGGTTTGAACTAAAGCCTGTTGGAAAAACAAAGGAACACATTGAAACTAAAGGCATCTTGAAAAAGGATGAAGAACGTGCTGTAAACTACAAATTGATAAAGAAAATCATAGATGGGTTTCACAAGCATTTTATTGAATTAGCGATGCAACAAGTTAAACTTTCCAAACTGGATGAATTGGCTGAATTGTATAACGCTTCTGCCGAGCGTAAGAAAGAAGAAAGCTATAAAAAAGAGTTGGAGCAAGTACAAGCGGCTTTAAGAAAAGAAATCGTAAAAGGATTTAATATAGGGGAAGCAAAAGAGATTTTTTCTAAAATTGATAAAAAAGAACTATTTACTGAGTTACTTGATGAATGGGTTAAAAACTTAGAAGAAAAAAAATTAGTGGATGATTTTAAAACTTTCACAACTTACTTTACAGGGTTTCATGAAAACCGGAAAAACATGTACACCGATAAAGCACAAAGCACTGCCATTGCTTACCGATTGGTACATGAAAACTTGCCAAAATTTTTGGATAACACAAAGATATTCAAACAAATTGAGACAAAATTTGAAGCATCGAAAATAGAAGAAATTGAAACTAAATTAGAACCTATTATACAAGGCACATCACTTTCAGAGATATTCACTCTTGATTATTACAACCATGCTTTAACTCAAGCAGGCATTGATTTTATCAACAATATTATTGGTGGATATACCGAAGATGAAGGCAAAAAGAAAATTCAAGGATTGAACGAATACATCAACTTATACAACCAAAAGCAGGAAAAGAAAAACCGTATTCCGAAATTAAAAATACTGTACAAGCAAATATTAAGCGACCGTGATAGTATTTCCTTTTTACCCGATGCTTTTGAAGACAGCCAAGAAGTTTTAAACGCTATTCAAAATTATTATCAGACCAATCTTATTGATTTCAAGCCTAAAGATAAAGAAGAAACAGAAAATGTATTAGAAGAAACAAAGAAACTTTTAACTGAGTTGTTTTCAAACGAATTATCAAAAATTTATATCCGCAACGATAAAGCCATTACCGATATTTCTCAAGCCCTTTTTAATGATTGGGGTGTTTTTAAATCTGCTTTAGAATATAAATTTATTCAAGATTTAGAACTGGGTACAAAAGAGCTTTCTAAAAAGCAAGAAAACGAAAAAGAAAAGTATTTGAAACAAGCCTATTTCTCCATTGCTGAAATAGAAAACGCCTTGTTTGCATACCAAAACGAAACAGATGTTTTAAACGAAATAAAAGAAAATTCACATCCCATTGCGGATTATTTTACCAAGCATTTTAAAGCCAAAAAGAAAGTAGATACTTCGACAAGCTCAGTAGAAAAAGATTTTGATTTAATTGCTAACATAGACGCTAAATACAGTTGCATTAAAGGAATTTTAAATACCGATTACCCGAAAGATAAAAAATTAAATCAGGAAAAGAAAACTATTGACGATCTTAAAGTTTTTTTAGATAGCTTGATGGAATTATTGCATTTTGTAAAACCTTTGGCTTTACCCAATGACAGTATTTTAGAAAAAGACGAAAATTTTTACAGCCATTTTGAATCGTATTATGAACAATTGGAATTACTTATTCCTTTATACAACAAAGTGCGTAACTACGCTGCAAAAAAACCATACAGCACAGAAAAGTTTAAGCTGAATTTTGAGAATGCAACTCTTCTAAAAGGTTGGGACAAGAACAAAGAAATAGATAATACCTCAGTAATACTCCGAAAAAGAGGATTATACTATTTAGCAATTATGCCTCAAGACAATAAGAATGTATTTAAAAAATCTCCAAATTTGAAAAATAATGAAAGCTGTTTTGAAAAGATGGATTATAAGCAAATGGCATTACCAATGGGTTTTGGTGCATTTGTACGAAAATGTTTTGGAACGGCATTTCAATTAGGTTGGAACTGCCCAAAAAGTTGTATAAACGAAGAAGATAAAATAATTATTAAAGAAGATGAAGTAAAAAATAATCGAGCAGAAATAATTGATTGTTACAAAGACTTTCTGAATATATATGAAAAAGATGGGTTTCAATATAAAGAGTATGGTTTTAATTTTAAAGAAAGTAAAGAATATGAAAGCTTAAGAGAATTTTTTATAGATGTAGAGCAAAAAGGTTACAAAATTGAATTTCAAAACATTTCCGAAAATTACATCCATCAACTTGTAAACGAAGGAAAACTCTACCTCTTCCAAATTTACAACAAAGACTTTTCGTCCTACAGCAAAGGTAAGCCGAACATGCACACCATGTACTGGAAAGCGTTGTTTGACCCTGAAAACTTGAAAGATGTGGTTTATAAACTCAATGGGCAGGCAGAAGTATTTTATCGTAAAAAATCTATTGAAGATAAAAATATAATTACACACAAGGCAAACGAACCTATTGAAAATAAAAATCCAAAAGCTAAAAAGACACAAAGTACTTTTGAGTACGATTTAATTAAAGACAAACGCTATACGGTAGATAAATTTCATTTTCATGTACCGATTACAATAAACTTTAAGGCTACCGGTAACAATTACATCAACCAACAAGTACTCGACCATCTCAAAAACAACACCGATGTAAACATTATTGGTTTAGACAGAGGGGAAAGGCATTTGATTTACCTCACGCTCATTAACCAAAAAGGTGAAATTTTGTTGCAAGAGTCGCTGAATACTATTGTGAATAAGAAGTTTGACATTGAAACTCCATATCATACTTTGCTACAAAACAAAGAAGACGAACGAGCCAAAGCACGTGAAAATTGGGGAGTGATTGAAAATATCAAAGAACTCAAAGAAGGTTATCTCTCTCAAGTGGTTCATAAAATTGCTAAATTAATGGTAGATTACAATGCCATTGTGGTGATGGAAGATTTAAACACAGGTTTTAAACGTGGGCGTTTTAAAGTAGAAAAACAAGTCTATCAGAAATTAGAAAAAATGTTGATAGACAAACTTAATTATTTGGTGTTTAAGGATAAAGACCCAAATGAAGTTGGAGGTTTGTATAATGCTTTACAGCTTACCAACAAGTTTGAAAGCTTTAGTAAAATGGGTAAGCAGAGCGGCTTCCTTTTTTACGTTCCTGCTTGGAATACGAGTAAAATTGACCCAACAACAGGCTTTGTAAACTTGTTTTATGCCAAATACGAAAGCATTCCAAAAGCACAAGATTTTTTTACAAAATTTAAAAGCATAAGGTATAATTCTGATGAAAATTACTTTGAGTTTGCTTTTGATTATAATGATTTTACCACCAGAGCAGAAGGCACTAAATCTGATTGGACAGTTTGTACCTATGGCGATAGAATAAAAACATTTAGAAATCCAGAAAAAAACAACCAATGGGATAATCAAGAAGTTAACCTCATCGAACAATTTGAAGCTTTTTTTGGAAAACATAACATTACTTATGGCGATGGAAACTGCATTAAAAAGCAATTAATAGAACAAGACAAAAAAGAGTTTTTTGAAGAACTATTTCATCTGTTTAAACTTACCCTGCAAATGCGTAACAGCATCACCAATAGCGAAATAGATTACTTAATTTCTCCTGTAAAAAACAGCAAAAAAGAGTTTTACGATAGCCGAAAAGCAGACAGCACTTTGCCCAAAGATGCCGATGCCAACGGAGCTTACCACATTGCCAAAAAAGGATTGATGTGGTTAGAGAAAATCAACAGCTTTAAAGGGAGTGATTGGAAAAAATTAGATTTGGATAAGACCAATAAAACCTGGCTGAATTTTGTGCAAGAAACAGCCTCTGAAAAACACAAAAAATTACAGACAGTTTAAAATGGAAACATACAAGGTTACTAAAACAATCCGCTTCAAATTAGAAGCCCAAAACGTTCCTGAAATCCAAAAAGACATTGAAGGACTGCAATCGGAATTTAATCTGGCAAATTTTGTTTCAGATTTGAAAAATTATCTCGATCAAGTTCGTAACTATTTGTTTAGTGAAGGAAAAGAACATGTCTTTGTAAACAATAAAATAACCATCAAACGCGAATGGTTGCAGAATCACGCAAAACAAGAATGGGTTGACTTTTTGGAAAAAAACAAGCGAAACAACTCTCTAAACAATCATACTCGCAGGATACAAATGTCTATTGGAGATTTTACTGGTCTAGCATCAAAAATTGAGGGAACATTTGACGAAATTAACAGCATCTGTAAAGGACTCGCCGATGCTGCTGGAGCCCAAGCCAACAAAAGAACAAAAAGGGAACGCACAGGCTTGTTGCTGAAAAGATTGCAGGCAAGAAAAGCCCTGCCATCTTTGTTTTCACTTATTGAAAATTCTGCCGACAAAAATGAAACTGGTAATTTAAGCCTCCAACTCAAAAACAAATCTATTCTTATAGAACAACAATTGGCAGCCGGAGTTCAAACTTTTTTGCCGGCTCAATCAGGTGGGTTGCCGGTAGCCAAAGCAAGTTTTAATTACTACACCATCAACAAAAAACCGGTGGATTTTGGTAACGAGAAAAGCGAACTGGAAAGTCGTTTAAAAATTAGTATAGATACCATTTTCAAGCTGACGCGCGAAAATTTTTCAAAAAAGATAGAAGAAGCAATTACTGCCGACATTCAGAAAGAATTAAACAACGGAAAAACCTTACTGCTTGGCGATGTGCCCATGCTCGGTATTGAGAACTATGTCAGTTTGCGACAAATTCTGAAAAACATTAAATCCAACCAAAAAAAGGCATTTTCGGATTTGATGCAGTCTGGGAAAAATTACAATGAATTGAAGGCAACCAATTTATACCTGCTTAACACTATCGAGCAAAGGCAATTTGACAATTATAAAGTCAAGACAAACGAATTGGAAAAACTGGCAGTAAAAATCAATCAGGCAACCAATGATAATCAAAAGAAGGAGTTGATAAGCAATAAGCAAAGAGTTGCAAAACAGCGTGGAATCATAATGAGAGATAATTTTGCAACTTGGAAAAGTTTCTCAAATTTTTATAGAACGATTTCTCAAGAACACGGCAAAATATTAGCGCTACTCAAAGGCATAGAAAAAGAGCGAACCGAATCGCAATTGCTCAAATACTGGGCACTAATACTTGAAAACAACGGACAGCATAAACTCATTTTGATTCCACGGGAAAAAGCGGCCAGTTGTAAACAATGGATTGCTTCGTTAAATCCGTCAGGGGACAAACTGACAAAGTTGTTTTGGTTTGAAAGTCTTACATACAGAAGTTTGCAAAAATTGTGTTTCGGCTTTACTGAAAACGGAAACAATAAATTTAACAAAAACATTCAAAACCTTTTACCAAAAGATAATAGTAGAAAGATCATAAACGGTGAATTTGCCTTTCAGGGAGATGAGCAGAAAAAAATTAAATTTTACCAAAGTGTTTTGGAATCGAAGTATGCTCAATCCGTGCTCAATATCCCGATTCAACAAGTTCAGGCAGACATCATCAATCAAAGTTTTGCTTCACTGGACGATTTTCAAATCGCCCTCGAAAAAATCTGTTATCGCCTTTTTGCCGTTGTGGAAGCGAATATCGAAGCTGAACTGTTGAAAAATGACAAGGCCCAGATATTCAATATCACTTCTTCAGATTTAAGAAAAGAGGCTAAAGATAAGATCAAATCACATACTCAAATTTGGAAAGCCTTTTGGACTAGCGAAAACAAACAAAACAATTTTGAAACCCGCCTCAATCCAGAAATAACGATCACTTACCGCCAGCCCAAGCAAAGCAAGATAGACAAATACGGCGAAAGATCCCAAAAAAACAACCGCTATCTGCACGCTCAGTACACATTGATTACAACGATAAGCGAACATAGCAATTCGCCCACGAAAATATTGTCGTTTATGAGCGATGATGAGTTCAAAAGTTCGGTTGATACCTTCAATAAAAAGTTCAAAAAAGACGAGATTAAATTTGCTTTTGGCATAGACAACGGAGAAGTAGAACTCTCTACGCTTGGCGTATATTTTCCGGCATTTGACAAAACAACCTACAAAGAAAAGGTAGCCGAACTGGAAAAAGTGAATGACTACGGCTTTGAGGTGTTGACCATTAGAAACCTAAACTACAAAGAAACTGACTATAACGGCAAAGAGCGCAAAATCATTCAAAACCCCTCTTATTTCCTGAAAAAAGAAAACTATTTGCGAACATTCAACAAATCGGAAACAGCATACCAAAAAATGTTTACTGAACAGTTTGAGAAAAAAAAGTTGCTTACCCTTGATTTAACCACGGCAAAAGTGATTTGCGGACATATTGTTACAAACGGAGATGTCCCCGCCTTGTTCAATTTATGGCTCAAACATGCGCAGCGTAATATTTTTGAGATGAACGACCACATCCAAAAAGAAACGGCTAAAAAGATTGTTTTGAAAAATCAATTAGACACCGACAATGAGAAGCTAAAATTTGCAGAATATATTTCAAAGGAAAAGGAATTCGGAAAACTGAATGATGATGAAAAAATGAAATACACGAAATGGATTTTTGAAGACAGGGATCAAAATAATTTCACGGAAGTAGAAAATAAAAAGTTTAAAAGATGTCAGAAAATATATGGAAATTATAGTACTAAAGCCAAAGCACCTGTTCTTTTTGCCTCCTGCTTTATCGACGAAGAGCTACAAAGTGTAACGGATATTTTTGATGTTCGCCACATTTTCAAAAAACGTGAAGATTTTTATGCCTTAAAAACGGAAGAAGAAATCAAACAACTCATTGACAGCTACAACACCAACAGAGCCAGTCACGATATTTCCAATGAAGAATTGGACTTGAAAATCTTAAACACCAAAAAAGCATTAGTCGCGAATGCGGTTGGCGTTATTGATTTTCTCTACAAACACTACGAACGGCGATTGGGTGGCGAAGGATTGATTATAAAAGAAGGCTTTGGAACCGGTAAAGTAGAGGATGGTATTGAAAAATTCAGTGGCAACATCTATCGCATCCTTGAAAGAAAATTGTATCAGAAATTTCAAAATTACGGATTGGTACCACCCATTAAATCATTAATGGCGGTAAGAGCAAATGGTATAGAGAATAATAAAAATGCTATTTTACAACTTGGCAATGTTGGTTTTATAGATCCAGCAGGAACCAGTCAGGAATGTCCGGTATGTATAGAAGGACGATTGGAGCATACCACAACTTGTCCAAATAAATGCGGTTTTAACAGCGAACGTATCATGCATTCCAACGATGGTATTGCCAGCTTCAATATTGCCAAACGAGGATTTAATAATTTTGTGAAAAGTAAAACCGACAAGCAATAACAAAGCCTGACTGAATTTTGTGCAAAAAAACAAAAAATTTAACTATTATACTGTAATAGTTTCATTAGCAATACAATATCTTTAAAAAAAGGCACAGTAATTGTTAACAACTCGTTCTTTGACATTTTGAAAACATGCCATCATGGAAACATTTTTACAAATCACCTATTTAAACGATTTTGTTTTTTGTCCGTACTCAATTTACCTACACCAGGTTTTTGACAACAACAGCGAAGATACCTATAGTTCAAAACCGCAACAAAAAGGCAAGTTGGCACATCAATCTATTGATACTTTTGAGACCCCAAACCGAGAAAAATCTGCAGTTCTAAGAGGTATTTACGTGATTTCAAATCGTTTGGGTGTGTATGGGAAAATAGACACCCTCTATGTAAAACAGAAAAAACTTGTTGAAAGCAAGTTTAAAATCACAACGCTCTATCGTGGTTATTACTATCAATTGTGGGCGCAGTATTTGGCACTTACCGAAATGGGATACGAGGTTAATGAATTGTTTTTTTACTCCATCAAAGACAAAAAAAACTATCAAATAGAGATACCCGGAGATGCTGAAATAACAGAATTAAAGAATCATATCCGAAAAATTGCCCGTTTTGATTTTGAATCTGAAATAAACGTTAATCCCGTGAAGTGCAAACATTGCATCTATGCTTCGCTTTGCGATAAAACCAATATAGATCATGTTTACGCATAAAGACATCGAAAACAGAAGCCTGTTTGTCATCAACGGCACCGAACATCAAAACTTGAAAGTTTCTAATGGCAGATTGATGCTCGAAAATTCTGAAACCAAAAAAGCCATTACTAAATTGCCTTTCCCGAAAATATTGGGACTTATGGTAGTAGGTCACACGACC
>PHDR01000104.1 GCA_002841035.1 Bacteroidetes bacterium HGW-Bacteroidetes-12
ATTATCGAAATAGGTTACTATTTTTCCTGTTTCATTTTTAATTTCTATCATGGGAATTTCTTTTCCATCTTTCCCTAAATAGCTGTAGCCAATTAAAATATCATCTTTATAATATCGGAAAAGTTGAATTTTTCCATCCTCACTATAAAATGTTCTTGGTCCTTGTAACATTCCATCAACATAATTGTAGGTGTTTGTAAGGATTCCATTTTCACTATAATCTTCAGAAATTCCATTCATTTTTCCGTAATAATAAATTTCTTTATCGCTCAATTTTCCATTTTCATGAAACTCTTCCCAAAGCCCATGTTTTTTTCCTTTTGCATAAGAGCCTTTCTTTTTTATTTTTCCATTGTCGTGATAGTAAATCCATTCACCATCTTCATCTCCATTAAAATAGTTTCCTGTTATTACTAGTTTTCCTTCGTAATTATGAGAAGTAAATTTTCCATGTTTAACATTATACAAATAGGTAACTGAATTTTCTACTGTTTTGTTGTGGTTATAGGAAACCAGTTGATAGGGTTCATCATCAAATACTGTATAATCAATTTTATATCTTTCCTCACCTTTACTGTTAAAAAACCGTTGTGATTTCAAATCATCATATTCATAAGTAGAAATGTAACTTAACTTTCCGTTAGCTGCATAGTATTCTTGCTCTCCATGAAGCTTTCCTTTGTGGTAAAAGTTTTTTACACTAATGGTTGTGTCTTTATAATAACTTAACCAAACTCCATTAAGTTCTCCATTTTTATATGTTCCTTGTTGGTATATGTTTCCAGTAACATAATATGAAACATAGTAACCTTTTATGGTATCATTTTCATAAAATGACTTCTTTTTTAAATTTCCATTTCCAAAATAATCAACTGCTTCGCCAATCACTTTTCCGTCCACATAAGTTGATTTACTGTTTAAGCTACCATTTTCGTTATAAAATTTCCATTCGCCTTTTTTCCCACCATTCACATCATACAAACCTTCTGCTATCTTGTATCCAAGTCGGTTATATCCTTCATAATAAAACTCTCCTTTTTGTTTTTTGGCTTCTTTTAGCACACTACCATCTTGATTGTAATACTTGTATGCAATGATATCTCCTTTTTTATAAATAAATTCGCTAATTAACTTATCTTCTCTATCATATTTTTTATAAACTCCATCAAGTTTTCCTTTTATATAATTAAAGCTAGTTTCCATTTTTCCATTATCATAATAGGTTTTCCATTCGCCTTCATTTAAATCATTTTCAATTTTACCTTCTTCTTTTATAGCACCATTTCGATGATAAGAAACAAAAACTCCTGTTTCAAAATTATTTACATAGTTTGTTTTTGACATAATTTTTCCATCGTCATAATATTTTATTTGCTCTCCTTGTCTTTTATCATCCTTAAACATTATGCTTGTGTATAACTGTCCATTTTCCCAAAACTCACTTAACAAGCCTTCAACAACCCCCATTTTATAAGGCACTTTGTTGTAGTCAGGGAAATTTTCTCCTAATCTATAGAATGTTAAATAATCGCCATCCAATTTACCATCATTTAAAGTTCCTTGTTCAATCAACGCACCTGGTTTATTAAATTTTTTATATGTACCATTTACCTTTCCTTCCAAATAATTAGCTATTAATTGCTTTTTATTATTTTCATGATAGGACACATAAACACCATCTAATTTGCCATTTTTATAATTTTCTTCGGAAGTTACATTTCCCTTATTATCATAATAAATCCATAAACCATCTTTTTCTCCTTCATCATTAAATTTAACTTTTGATGATAGCTTACCATTTTTATCATAGGCATACCAATTTCCTATTTTCTTATCGTTTTTCGTTAGCCCTTTAGCATCTAATTGAGAGTTATAATATGCATATTTTACGGTTTGATTTTTACCTTCAAATTCTTCTTTGTTTGTACTAATAATGTCTATCCATTTCACATAAAATTCGGTTAAAAAAGATTTAATATTTTGAGTTTTTTTAGCAACAATTGCCTTGTAACTTGCATTTTCAACAGAAAAAGAAATTGTATAAACAAAATTGTCATAATAATTCTTTTCTTGTATCCACTTATATAAAGGAACATATCTTGTATCCCAAAAATTATCATTTTCTGGAGTGTAATCTTTTAAAAGTGCTAACAATGCATGGTTTTGTTTGGCTAATGAATAATCTATTTTATTACCTGTTTTATATTTTTTATTTAATGCAGCTTGATTGTTAATTATTAAATCAATTTCTTCAAAAGCATCATTATCTCCCAACACATTTTTGCCTGGTAGCTTTTCTTCCGTATATTTTGCTGAAACTGTTTTATTAAATGCTTCGAGCATAGTGAGAGAGTTGCTTCCATCTGGGTTTAACAACATGTAAGTATTAAAACTCATCAATGCGAGTGTTGTTTTTTGATATTGATAACAAATATATCCTAATCTAAAATGGGCATTTGCATAATAAGGATTGATTATTATTGCCTGTTGATACATTGATGCTGCTTTAGCATATTCATTAAGTCCTTCGTAAGCAACTCCTTTATTCACATAAAAAAGATAATACATCGGAAATTCTTTTAACCCTGCATCTAAAACTTCCATTGCATTTTTATAATCTTTTAAGGCAATGTAGGAAAGTGCTTGTTGATTTAAAAAAGTGCTTTTAGAGTCAACATTTTCATGAGCTAATCCTTCATCGGCTACTTTTATTGCCTCATCATGCTTTTCTAACTCTTTTAAATAATACACTTTTGAAACTAAACCAAGGTAATAAGCAGAGTCATTTTTGTTGATTTTATTCAACGCTTCTAACACTTTTTCGTAGTTTTTTTCTTTTAATTGATTATTAAATTCTGTTTTAACATCATCAAAATCAATGTAATTTAATTTTTCTTGAGCAAATAAACTAAGAGATGTAAACAGGCAAACGAATGAGATTATTTTTTTCATATTTATGTAATAATAATTTTTTAAGCAATTTATATATTGCTTATATCTAAATGAAAATTTAATTGGGAGCTAAATGTATATATATTAAATTTATTACCCAAACTTTTTTAGAAAAACTATAAAAAACAATTCCTATAAAACTTGAAATTTCAAGTTAAATTAAACTGTATTTCCTAATTGAAAATTTCGTTACTTTGTAGTTATATTTAAACACTTTAAAAAAATTAGTATGCAAATTCAATTCAATACAGATAACAATATTGCTGGAAAAGATAGACTTAAAGAATCCATTAGTGAAACGCTAACTGATGCTCTGAGTAAATTTAACAATAAAATTACCCGATTAGAAGTGCATCTTTCAGATGAAAACGGACAAAAAAGTGGACAAAACGATAAAAGATGTATGTTGGAAGCTCGTTTAGAAAAACTCAAACCTATTGCTGTTACTGCTGATGCAGGCAGCATTGATCAAGCTGTGGATGCTGCAACTAATAAATTAATTGCCGCTTTAAATACTGCTTTGGGGAAAATTAAATCTTATTAATATTAGGTTGTAATCCATATTCTTTAAAAAAACTACTTTTAATCCTGACAGGTTTTAGAAACCTGTTAGGGTTTTTTTAGAACACTCCAGAAAGTTCGGTTTTAATTTCGTTTCGTCTTTTTAATTTTTTGTAACTAAAAACGGCATTCCCATTTGTATAAGGATGCCAAAAACTGATAAAATATTTACCTTTATTTTCATAAAATTTATAAATCACTAATTTGTTTTGGTGTTTTTTATCTGTTTTCTTTTCTAAACTAATATCCTGAGGAAGAAAACCACTAGTGTAATATTTTTGATTGAATAGTTGTGATGTATCACAAACAAAAGTTTTTGATGTGTCAATTATTATCAAATCTTCTACCGAAGATTCAACAAACCTAAATTGTTCTTTAAATTCTACAGATGTAATTACTTCATACAACAAATTACATTTTTCTTTTTTTGTACTTAATTGTTGGTCAAAATCAATTATTAATGTCTGATAACCAACAGATTTAACCTCTATAACATCAAGTTGTTCTGTTAAATCACATTCAAAATAGCCATTTTCATCTGAAATGATATAGGTAAAATTTTTACCATTAGAAAAACATCTCACTATTGAAAACCCAACTGGTTCTTTGCTTTCTGCATCAGTTATTTCTCCAGATAAAAAAGTACTATCTAAAGATCTGGAGAGTGAAAATTGTCTTTCAATTATACACCCATCTTTACCACCATAACCGTAATCTGGAAGTCGATTAAAAATAAGCTGATTTTGTTCTTTACCGTTGAGTGAAAAATTAGATAATTCATAATGCCTTTTATGACTAATGCAGCCACTAAAAAGGAATAAAATCAAACTGATTAATATATATCTCATCTGAAAAGAATTACTCAAAAACAATTCAAATATAACTATATTACTAAAAAAAACGTTACTATTCAGCCACTCATTTTTCTTCTATCACAATATCAACTGCACTGCAACTGGTAAGGTAAGAAGAAAGTGTTAGTCGTTTTTTAATAGTTCCATCACTTACCAATAAAGATACGGTGTTAGGTGGGATTTTGCCTACATTGTGTGCATATAAAGTAAGTTGGTGATTTTTAGTGTGGTCAAGCTGTATGGTAACACTGTGTTTTTCTTTGGTGAGCAAGTAGTTATCCAGCACACATTTTTCATTCAAAAACAAAGAAATAATATCTCCATCAAAAGATTGGTTGTCCCAAACCGTAAAAGTAATTTCATCGCTGTTAAAATGTAAAGCTTTTCTGAGTCTTACTTCTCTCCCATTCACACTATCCACTTTTCCATCCATAGTCATTACCATTTTATACGGATTTTTAATTTTCGGTTCTTCTATAACTATCAGAGGGTCTTCTTTTTTCTCAGGAAAACCGTTAGGATAATATTGTAAATTATCTATTAAAATGTTGCCATTGTATTTGGGTATTTCTAAGTAATAGGCTTCTAACAGCAAATATTCCGTAAGCATGGTTGGTTGCACTTCAAAAAAATAGGTTTCCCAATCAGTGTTTTCTATACTACCCGATTCCCAAAGGAGTTCTTTCTCAAAAAAAGCATTCATACCATAAACTTTTAATTGTATAGGGCGATTGAAATGCACGGTGTCTGCCAAAAATTCTGGAGCAAAAGCCAAATCCAAACTATAATGATAGGTTTGATTACTCAACAAAGACTGCTGAAACTTTTGATAACAGGCTTCCCACAAATAGCTGTCGATAATACTAAAACCTCTTGCCACCATAGTGATATAACTATTTCCGTGCGAAGCTGGTTTTTGCACTTTCCACATTCCAGGTTGTGTATCGGGCGAACTTGCTTGTCCATAAGGCAACCATGCTTGAGGTAATCCCACTTGCGATTTACCTTCAAAAGATACATTCTGAAGGTATTGGGCTTGTAAGCTACTACTCCAAATAATGATGATGAATAAAAGTTGTTTCATTTTCTTTTTGTCGGAAGTTAAAAAACCTTGGAGGTTTCAAAAACCTATTAAACCTTGGAGGTTTCAAAAACCTCCAAGGTTTGATAGGTTTAATAATTAATTTACTTTTTAATAGTTATACTTCCTGTATTGCTCCAACATTTGTATTCATTGGTGTAATACAAATAGCCTGATGTAGCTGGTGCTTCAAACTTACCAGGAACTTCTGCTTTCAAATCTAAATTGATAGTATGTGAAGCATTAGGAGCTAAATCTCTGAAATAAAACACCACAAAGTTGTCGGTAATCTCATAAAAACCTATGGTTCCTTTTTCTTGCAATTCTTTTAACTGCCATGGTTGAGCTGACAATCCTGATGGAATTCCAACAACAGCCATAGTCATTGGCATTCCTTTATCTTCTTTGTTGCTTACTTTAGTAGTCAATCGCACTGTTTCTCCTACTTTCACACTATTGGTATTCAACGCAGCTTCTACATTCACATCACACTCTTTAGAAGATAATGGCAATGTAGTATTGTAATCAATACTCATGGTATAAGGCAACGCATTTTTAGTGTCTTTGTAACGAATTTCTATTTTTTGATTTCCTGTTTTTAAGTGTTTCTCTAAATCTTTAAATTCAATGGCATTTTTTTCTCCAGCTTCATACTTTTTAGAAGCCACCACTTTTCCGTCAATCACACATTCCAACACTCCTGATTCTTGGGTTTGTTTAGAGAATTTAGCAAAAGTTGTTAATGCTTTTAAAGCTAATACCGTCCCTTGCGTTGAACCGAAACTTCCACTACCCGACCTTGAAGAAACTAAGAACTCTGCTGCTTTAGTAATCGCTGCTATATCTTTTTTATCAGCTTGTAGCATCGCTAACATTGCCAACGCTGTAGTTTCTACTTTTAAAGAAACTCCACCAGAACGTGTAATAGAATGACTGGCGTTCCAGCTACCGTCTTTTTCTTGCAATTTAAATAATGACTTCAACACGTTTTCAGCTCTTTTATCTTTGTAATTAAATAAGGTGTTGGTCATTAAAGCTAATTGATACGCATCGTTTGAAGCAGTTGAAGAAATATATGCAGCCTCTAACTCTTTGCTTATTTCAGCATAATTCGCTTCCGAAAGTGCATACACAATGTACGCATTAGTAACTTCTTCGCTGGCTCTACCAAATTGATCTAACGCTCTTGGATTTTTCTTAAACCCTCCATTACCATCTTTTCTGCTCATCAGCCATTTGGATGTTCTTTTTACCATTTCATTGCTTACATCGGCATACACATATTTCATATCATTAAACTGCATTAAACCATAGGCAGTTAATGCTTCGTGTCCAGGAGATGACCCAAACCATTCGTAACCATTTTCTTTGGTTTCGTAAGAAGTTAATTTTTTATAACCTCTGTCTAATTTTTGGTCGATACTGGCAAACAATTCAGGATTATCCATTCCTGTTTCTTTCATATAACTCATTGCCATAATGTTAGGATAATTACTCATAGAAGTCTGTTCAAAACATCCAGAAGGTTCTCTAATAATGCTTTCAATACCTTTCATTAAATCATTTACCACATTTGGATAAGCTGTTAAAGAAGCTTGTAAAGAACCATCCACCACATCCGACAACGAAACACTATAGGTTTTACTTAAATCTTGTCCTGAAAAAGCAATAGACACTGGAAATCCTTTTGGTCCAATTTTAATAGGTTGCACAAAAGCATCTTTCAATCCATTAGCTTTAAAGCTGATTTCTAAGTTATCTTCGCCAATTTCATTCAGCACTTCGTAGTTTAAATAAATCGTTTTTGTAGTATTGGCAGCCAACATTTGGTTCCCATTTTCTGAATTTAATACTTTAAATCCTTTTGGAGATTTTACCATTAAGTTACCTATCAAATTTTTGTTAGTCGTATTTTTTAAGGTAAGTGGGATTTCTACCACATCACCAAAAACTACTTGCGAAGGTACTTTTACCGACATAGAAAATGGCAATTGAGTAAAGTGCGAGTATTCAACTCTACCTATCATTCCTACTCCAACACCCTCAACAATAGTTCTAAACGAGGTTACTTCATCACTATTAAAAAACTCAACAGTAGCTTGTCCGTTGTTGCCAACTTCAATATTTCCATCCCAAAAAATAGTAGAACGAAAATCTGTTCTTACCTCAACTTCTTGATTGTTGGTGTAATTAGGAGCAGCAAATTCTCTAGCTCTGTAATAGTTAACAGTTGGAATAATTCTTTTATCTTGTGCTACCAATTGATTATCAAAAGCCCTTCCCTGAGCATTGCCAACAATTTCTACTTCATTTAGTTGTTCAACATCTTTTAAATCTTTTTTAACTTTTTCATTCTTTTCTTCTTCCTTTCTTGGTAATTTTTTCAAATTATCTCCTTTTGGCATTGGTGCTTCCGCAACAGCATCCATCGCCATTATTTCCATTCCTACCATATCTTCTTCAATTAATATTCCATTTATTGCAGGTGCTGGTAGATTATTGTTTCCTGCTCTTTGTTTATTTCTAGTAGCTGATTTATAAGTCATTTCATTTTGTCCATACAAATACACCACATTATTTTGAGTATAATTGTAAACCATTAAATTATTTGTCATAAAACCATTGGCTTCCACCTGAACAGAAATTGGATGATATAAATCTACATTATCTATAGCGAAATAGCCATCAACATCAGCTTTGTAACTTTTCTTTGTGGTTGGATTTTTTAGAACTGCATCTTTTATTGCTTTTCCTTGACTATCTAACACTCTACCTTTTATTACCGCTTTTTCACCCTGAAATGCAATATCTGGATAATCTTCATTCACCACTTTTTCCCAAGTAAACCTTCTCCAGCCATCAGTCATTAATAAATAATCTAAGGCTTCATCGGCTTTTGTTTCTTTAGCATTAAAATAAAATTGAGGTTCTTCTATCTTGGTTTTTAAGTCATTTTCCAACATCAAGGAAGACAAAATATTACTCGATTTATCGTCAGCAAAGCTTAATAATTTATCATCCACAACTGCCATAGAAAGATAAGCTGGCATAGGCAAACCTCTTTCGTCT
>PHDR01000105.1 GCA_002841035.1 Bacteroidetes bacterium HGW-Bacteroidetes-12
GCCTGTACCAATATTGAAATTAACTGCAAAAGCAGACTGACCTGAAATTGGACAGGCATTATCTTGAGCTACAAAAGTAACCACAGAGCCTGAAAAACCACCAGTTCCTACCCAACAAAATGTTCCTGTTACTGGATTAGAACCTGTTTGAGTAAATGTAGCACCAGGCAACAAGGTTGTTCCGTTTTGGGTTACAAATAAACTATCGGTTGTATTGATGTCATTAAAAACAACATCAAAACAAACATTATCGCCTATGCACATATCGATAGTATTTCCATTCAAACTAGCAGAACCACTAAAGTTGGTTATTCCACCAGTTGGTGGTGCGGGCGGTATATTGCTACAATTAAGTACCATGATTTGATAATCATGATTTACATAACCAATTAAATTTCCAAACGCATCATACGATTGAATTTGAATCGTTACCACAAAATTACCTGTTGTAGGTTGATTAAAAGTTAAACATCCAGTGGTTGGATCAAATGTTGTGTTTTGTAAAGGACTTGTAACTGAATAAGGAGCTGGATGAGTAATTGGCACACCAGTTCCTCCTTGAGGAGAAACTAATGCATAATATAAACTATCGCCATCTACATCAGCAGAGGTAACACAATAAGTTGATGTTTGACCAGCACACATATATGGAATAGGAGCAGAAGTTACTGTTGGGGAGTTGTTACACGGTGCTGTAAGTGTGTTTAATTGAGTTTCAACATAAACATTATTGCTAGCTCCTCCATTCGTATTGGTTGAAGCATCTCTACAACATAAGTCAAAGTTAATCATCCAACTGTTGCAGTTTGCAGGAAATGTGATAGTTGCTTGATAGGTGTACATCCAAATTCCTGGTTGGCTTGCAGGACCTCCGCTACAATTACTTATTAATACTGGGCATAACTGGTTTACATCAACAGGCGTTCCAACTTGAGTAAATGTTGGAATGATAGGATTGGTTAATCCGCAAGTATTACTAATGTTAAAATTACCAGCAGTCATTGTAGCTGGGTGAAATCCTGGGCATACCCTAAAGAGAGTTAGTGTAAACGTATATTGTAACGGATTGTTTGGGTTACAAGTATAAGTAATATTTGCTCCTGGAATGTGTGATGCTGATACCGAATTTGCACTTAAAATAAAGAAAATTGCAATTAAACCTAATGTGATTTTTTTCATAAAATAAATTTTAAATTATATAATAGCCAAATAGACGCAATAATTTAATTATGGTTTCATAGTTAAAAAATTTTAACAAAACTATATAATTTTTAACCAAAAGATTGAATTAATTTGATTTAAAAGACGAATATGCTAATTCTAAGGGTTAAATAAGTGTTTTATATTGCTGAAGTTTTTATCAAAATTTTATCAAGAAGTTGCATATTCTTCAGTCTATAAATAAAAAACATACTTAACTTTGTGAGATAAAAATAATTATTATGACAACTAAAACAATTTCTCCTTATACTTTTTATGCTGAAATGACTCCAAATCCAAACACGATGAAGTTTGTTTCTAACCGATGGTTAATTACGGATGAAAAAACGTATGAAATTTTAGCAAATCAACGTGTAGGTAGTCCATCTCCTTTGGCAGAAAAACTATTTAATTTTCCATTTATAAATGGTGTTTTTATAGCTTCTAACTTTGTAACTATTACTAAAAGTGAAGCAATTGAATGGCAAGATGTGGTAATGGAGTTGCGTGATTTTATTACGGAATACATGAATAGTGAAGGAGGGATAATAATTAAAAGTGAATTTTTAAATCAAGAAGAAATTACTTCAGAAACTGAACCTAAACAAACATTGACTACTGAAGCTAAATTACCAAAAAAAGAGTTTTCTGATTTTGAAATAAAAATAAAAGATATTTTGGATGAATACATTCGTCCTGCGGTTGAAAATGATGGTGGCGCAATTGAATTAGATTCTTATGAAAATGGAGTTGTGAAAGTGATTTTAAAAGGATCTTGTAGTGGTTGCCCTTCTTCCACAATGACATTGAAAGCGGGAATTGAGCAATTACTTAAAAATATGCTGCCCGAAATTCAAGAAGTAGAAGCTATTAATGGGTAAGATTGTTAGCTCCACCCAACCTCCTCAAAGGGGAGGGGTTTTAAACGCTCAAAGCAAAAGTTAATTGTTATTCGTTAATTGTTAAACTTCCGTATTCTGTATTCAAACCTCCAACTATTTTACAAACTTTTAGTCCTTCCCCCATCCACAGGAAGATTTATTCCGCTAATATAAGCCGCAGCAGGAGATGCTAAGAAAGCAACTGCATTGGCAATTTCCTCGGGTTTGCCAATGCGTTTCAAAGGAACTTCGTTTGCCATGTTTTGAGCCAATTCATTGATTGAATGTCCTGTTTTTTCTGCCTTATTTTCAATAATAGATTTTAATCGAACAGTATCGGTAGCACCAGGTAACACATTATTTACCGTAATACCATATTGACCTAACTCATTGGCTAAGGTTTTACTCCAATTGGCAACCGCTCCTCGAATGGTATTTGAAACTCCAAGCCCATTGAGCGGTTGTTTCACAGAAGTAGAAATAATATTAATTATTCTTCCGTAGCCACTTTTTTTCATTCCTTCTTTTGTAGCTTGTACCAAAATATGATTACATATTAAATGATTGGAAAATGTTTGAGTAAACTCTTCGATTTTAGCATCTTCAATTGGTCCACCAGCAGGTCCGCCAGTGTTATTAATTAAAATATGTATGGTTTTATTTTGTTGTTGAATATACTTTTCTATGGTATCTTTTAATTGTGTTGGATTTGAAAAATCGGCAACCAAAAAATTATGTTGTTGCCCATTTACAGTAACTAATTCTTTAACAGTTTGTTCAAGTTTTTCTTTG
This sequence comes from Bacteroidetes bacterium HGW-Bacteroidetes-12, assembly GCA_002841035.1. Classification (GTDB taxonomy): domain Bacteria; phylum Bacteroidota; class Bacteroidia; order Flavobacteriales_E; family Vicingaceae; genus BRH-c54. Next base: position 2,874 of record PHDR01000105.1, read on the forward strand.
TTTCGAGCAATAAGCGTTATGTTTGCTCCTAAACTTGCCAATTCAACAGCTATTGCTTTTCCAATGCCTTGTGTGCTTCCACAAACAAAAGCATTTTTGTTTTTTAAACTTAAATCCATAATTAATAAATTATATTAGTGCGGCAAAATTACTCTTTTTTTAGAAGGATAAAAGGAGTGAAATTTTGCTTTATTTTATATTTTATCGTATTTTAGCAAACAAAAATTAAAAATTATGAAAAAGCAACTTATTTTATTAGCAATTATTTCAAGCTTTATGGCTTGCCAACCCGAAGGTAGAGTTTTTATTGAACACCAAGATTTATCTCCTGAAGTGGAATGGTTGAAAAAAGACAAACGCACTTTTAAAGTTGCTATTGAAGATGCAGTACAAGTGTATAATTTCATGTTAACTTTTAGATATGCCAATGGGTATCAATACTGAACAGCTATGTTAAAAATAACTGAAACGAGTCCAAGTGGGAAGGAATCTGTAAATGAATATGAATTGAAAATTAGAGATGAAAAAGGTAATTATTTAGGAGATCCTGGCTACGACATTATTGATAGCGAACACTTGGTTGAACCTAATAAAAAATATGAAGAGACAGGAACATATACCTACGTTATTGAACACATTATGCCTAATGACCCACTGAATTTTGCCATGGAAGTTGGAATTATTGTAGATAAAGTAAAATAAATGTTTGTGAAGACACAATAAAGGCTAAAAAATAAAAAAAAGAAGGGGCTTTAATATTAAAGCCCCTTCTTTTTTATGACAACAACCCAGCTCTTTTTAGTAAAGCAGTATTATCAGGTTTTTTTCCTCTAAATTTTTCATACAACTTCATTGGATGTTCACTTCCTCCTTTAGATAGGATAAATTCTTGGAACTTTTTACCTACTTCTCGATTAAAAATTCCTTTTTCAGCAAAAAATTCAAAAGCATCTGCGTCTAGCACTTCAGCCCATTTATAAGAATAATAACCTGCTGAATATCCTCCTTGAAAAATATGTGCAAAAGAAGTGCTGAAACAAACTCCTTCTACTTTTGGATAAATACGAGTAGAATCGGTTGCTTTAGTTTCAAAAGTAATTACATCATCAATTTGAGAGGGATTAGTGGTGTGCCAAGTCATATCCAATATTCCAAAATTAAGTTGACGAACAATGGCTGTTGCTTCCATGAAATTGGCTGAGGCTTTAATTTTATCAACCAACTCCATCGGAATAACTTTGTTAGTTTGGTAGTGGTGAGCAAACAATTCCAACGCTTCTTTTTCATAGCACCAATTTTCTAATAATTGAGAGGGTAATTCTACAAAATCCCGATATACACTTGTGCCAGAAAGACTAGGATAAGTTGTGTTGGCTAACATTCCGTGTAGTGCGTGACCAAACTCATGGAACAATGTTGTTACCTCATTGAAGGTTAGTAATGAAGGTTTTGTTTTGGTTGGTTTTGTGAAATTACATACATTAATAATGTGTGGGCGTTGGTTTATCCCATTTTTTATGTATTGACTGTTGAATGAAGTCATCCACGCACCATTTCTTTTTCCTTCTCTTGGAAAATAATCACCATAGAAAATAGCCACTAATTCATGGTCTTCATTGGTTACTTTATAGGTTTTAACATCTTCATGATATTTATCGATATCAAAAATTTCGGTAAAATTCAATCCATACAACCGATTCGCAACGATAAAAGCTCCTTGTATAACATTTTCTAATTTAAAATAAGGCTTTAGTTGTTCATCATCCAATTGAAACTGCTTTTGTTTTAGTTTTTCAGCATAATAAGCACTGTCCCAACTTTCTAATTTTTCAGGACCACCAATGGATTTAGAAAAAGCACAAAGCTCGTTGTATTCTTTAATAGCAATAGGTTTTGCTTTAGATAACAAGTCTTCTAAAAAATTTGTTACAATTTTAGGAGAAGTTGCCATTTGCTCTTCCAAAACAAAACTAGCATGAGATTCATACCCTAATAGGTTGGCTCTTTCGTGTCGAAGTTTGGCAATTTGAAGTACGTTTTCTTTATTGTCAAAATTATTGTTATTGCATCCTTTTGACCCTGATGCTTTTGCAAGTTGCTGTCTTAATTCACGATTATCCGAATAAGTCATAAAAGGAATGTAGCTTGGCATAGCTAAGGTAAACAACCATCCTTCTTTGTTTTTTTGCTCTGCCGAAATTTTTGCAGCTTCAACTACACCTTCGGGCAAACCACTCAACTCTTTTTCATTGGTTAAAAGTAGTTCGTAATTATTAATTTCAGCTAATACATTTTCTCCAAAATTGAGTGAAAGTTCAGAAAGTTTTTTATCTATTTCTCTGAGTTTTGCTTTATCTCCATCATTTAAGTTTGCTCCATTTCGTACAAAACTTTTGTAGGTTTTGTCTAACAACATTTCTTGCTCAGGAGTGAGTTTTAGGGTTGATTTAGTGTCATAAATGATTTTTATTTTTGCAAAAAGCTCTTGATTTAGTCCTACATCATTACTAAATTCAGAAAGCAAAGGAGATATTTCTTTTGCAATTTTTTGAATTTCTTCAGATGTTTCAGCGGAGTTTAGGTTGAAAAAAATATGAGAAATGGTTTCTAATAATTCCCCACTAAAATCTAAAGCAACCAACGTGTTTTCAAAAGTTGGAGCTGCTTGATTGGTCACTATTTCATCAATTTCTTTTTTTGCTAAAGCGATTGCTGTTTCAAAAGCAGGTTTAAAATGTTCGTTTTTGATTTTATTAAAAGGAGGCGTACTAAAAGGAGTGTTAAATTTTTCTAATAATGGATTCATGATGTCTTTTTCTTAATTAAATTTAGGCAAAATTAACCAAATATAATACGTTAATCAAGGTGTAAACGACACATATTATCCTAATTCTATCACTTCTAAATCTTTAATTTCTTTTTTATCTATTGAAAATCGAATAATTGTTTTTACTTTATGGAATCCTTGGTTTCCGGCAGCTCCTGGGTTAATGTGCAGCAAATTAAGTTTTTGGTCATACATTACTTTTAATATATGCGAATGTCCAGTTATAAATAAATCAGGAGGATTTTTTCTAATTTCTTCTTTCACATCTAAGCTGTATCTATTTGGATATCCCCCAATATGGGTAAGCCAAACATCTACTTCTTCGCATTTGAAACGAAGGTTTTTTGGGAAAATGTTTCTAATTTCTTGTCCATCAATGTTGCCATAAACCCCTTTTAATGGTTTCATTTTTTCTAATTCTTCAATCACCTCCAAACTCCCAACATCGCCAATATGCCAAATTTCATCGCAAGAACTAAAGAATTTTTCTACATTGGAAGGTAAAAATCCATGCGTGTCAGAGATAAGACCAATACGTTTCATAAGTACATTTTTTCTATTTTTCAGATTATGAAATTAAAGAATTAATTAGTTTTACCACTGATATACTAAAATAGTTTAATAGGAGTTATTACATAAAAAAAAATTAATCATGAAAAACGTACACATTTTAACAGCAATTACATTTTTATTTTTGAGTAGTGTTTTAACTGCACAAGAATCAACGGACACACTAAAATCAAGAGAAGGAGATTGGGGGGTGGTGTTAAATTTAACAGGATTTATTGACAACATATCGTTGGGTACTCAAAAAGATGTGAATAATAATAATAACATATTAGTGAAGCATCATTTAACAGATGATAAAGTGCTTCGATTAGGATTAGGACTTACATCCATAAGAAACAATAACTTTAAAGCCGATAGTATTTCTCTGTCATCTGGCAATAGAGCTTGGAGAGAGGTAGATTCAATTGAAACTCGCTTTGATTTTTCGTTGGCAGTCGGATATGAAATGCACTTTAAAGGAACAAAAAGGTTAGACCCTTATTTGGGAGCAGAATTAGTTATAGGTCGAATTGGAAATACAAAAATTAATGCTTCAACAAACATAACAGATAAATTAGGTACTCAAAAAATTCAACGAATTATACAACAAGATGGTGGTTTTGCTTTTGGTATAAATTTAGTTTCTGGATTTAACCTATTTGTTTTAGAACGCTTGAGCATTGGTGCTGAAGTGAATTTAGGTTATTTGTTTTCTAATGCTGGTGGAGATCAGAGCGAAAGTTTGGTAGATACACCTGTAAGTGGTACTCAAATTTCTTCATTTAGTAATTCAAAAAATGGTGTTTCGAGAAGAGGTTTTGATGTAAATTCTTCGGCAGGGTTATTACTTTCTTATTATTTTTAAACGTGTAAAAAAATGACTATAAAAAAGCAGTTGTATTTTTTAATACAACTGCTTTTTTATTAGTACTGATGTGATGAATTATTTTTACTGAACAATCAGTTTTTTAGTAAGTAATTGATTGTCTATCTTTAGATTCACAAAATAAATTCCTTTTGGAAGTGCTGAGGTTTCAATTTGAATGGAGTTTTTTCCATTGCTAACAGCACCATTAAAAACAGATTTAACTTGTTGTCCCAATTGGTTTAGGATGGTAACTTCAACTCCTTGAGAAGCTTTTGCAACATCAAAACGCAATGTAGTTAAGTTTGCGTTAGTAGGATTTGGAAATAATTCTAAAGCAAATTCATTTTCTAGTTCATTAATAGAAACAGGAGGTAAAGGAAATTGAGAAATAACGGTTCGGGTTGTTTGTCCAGCATTATTTCCATCAATAAAAGATAAAAGAGGGAATTTACTAAGGCTTGGTTTGTAGTAACTTACTACTTTGCCTGAAAGCGTAAGGGGTAAAACAGGAGGAAAAGGAGCGGGGAGAAATATGGTGTCTGTAGTTAATGTATCTATTTGAACAACTCGAAGAACTCCAGTAATGTCAGCAATGTTTGGCATTCTTAATGTTCCCCACGCATCGGCAATAACACCAACAGTTCCGTTTCCATTTGTTGTAATATTTGTAGCAACAGATGTAAATTGACCTGCATAATTATCAGTAAAGCTATCTCCATAATTAAAAGGAAATTTCATTGTTATTTCGGGGTCAAAGTTAAACTTCACGATAGTAACACCAAACGTATTGATGTTTAAAACAAAACCAGAATTAACTAAGCTATCAGTTCCAACTAGCTGAGCGTAACGCTTGTTAACAGGAGCTCCATTAGTAGTATCGGCATAAGTTGCAAAAGGAAAATCAGAAGCATAAGTAGTGGTTGCTGGATTTACAAAATAAGATGTTTGAGAAAATCCTAAACCTTGTAAACCAGAATAATCAAACAGCACATTTGCTCCAGTAGTATTATCCAACACACTATTGGTATCACCAACGTGATAGAGTTGATTATCGCCAACAACAGGTGCGAAATTCGCAGAAGTTAAAACAGGTTGAGCATACATAACTGCTCCCATACTAAACAAAAATAGACTTGAATAAATTTTTTTCATAAGGTTGTTTTTAATTATTAAAAAAGTAAATATACAAAAAAAATTGTAAAGTTAAAATTTCACAGCTATTCCTATTCCGAAATTTATACCAATTATATCAAAGTTTATATAGTTAATTGTGGTAGAGGTGTTATATGGAGGATTTATTTGTGTTTGTGGATTTGAAACATAAGTAGGTGTCAATTTTTGATAGTAATATCGTGTTATGCTGAAATGCAATAACAAACCTA
>PHDR01000106.1 GCA_002841035.1 Bacteroidetes bacterium HGW-Bacteroidetes-12
TTACATTTTTAAATAAAGCAAGCATCACAAAAGAGTTAGATGCAATTCCAGAAAATACGCATGTGGTAATTGATGGGTCTAAATCATTCGCAATAGCTTATGATGTATTAGAAAACATACAAGAATTTGTTGATTATACCTTTAAATTAAGAAACATTACAGCAGAAACAAAAGGGTTAGATAAAGTAAAAAGTATTTCAAGTCATTAAATTATTCATCTTAAAAACAAAATAACCATGGAAAATAAATTTTATAAACAACTATTAGACAATAATAAAGCTTGGGTTCAATCAAAATTAGATTTAGACCCAAATTTTTTCAACAAATTAGCTAACGGACAACAACCACCTGTATTATGGATAGGTTGTGCTGATAGTAGAGTGCCTGCCAATGAAATCATAGGAGCTCAACCAGGAGAAGTGTTTGTGCATAGAAATATCGCAAATATGGTAATACATTCAGACATGAATATGTTAAGCGTGCTTGATTATGCCGTGAATGCACTAAAAGTAAAACACGTAATTGTTTGTGGTCATTATGGATGTGGTGGTGTAGCCGCAGCAATGGGAAACCAGCACATTGGAATAATTGATAACTGGATTAGGCACATTAAAGATGTTTATCGTTTTCACCAAGAAGAGCTAGATGCTATTACGAATGAAAAAGAGCGTTTTAATAGATTTGTTGAGCTTAATGTCATTGAACAAGTATTCGATTTAGCAAAAACATCTATTGTTCAAAATACATGGAACAATAACCAAGAGTTAAATATCCACGGTTGGGTTTATGGAATTGATTCAGGTTTAATAAAAGACTTGAATGTGAATTTTAAAAACAATGATGAATTAGATGAAGTTTATCAATTAAAGTTTTAAAAGTAAAACATTATGAAATTTTTTCTGTTTCTTAGTTTGTTTTTCTCACTTCCCAGCATTTTTTCTCAAGAAAAAGATAGCATTAAAACTGAAAAAGACAGGTTAGATAGCCTTTACATTGAAGAAATTGAAAATCACCGTAAAACAGCTAAAGTTCTTCATGCCGAGCCTCTTTTTATTGATTTAATTAGAGACTTAGGGGCAAGAAAAGGCGAAAAAGAATGGAATGTTGGTTTTGGGTTAACAGACAATGACCAATTTGATAGTTATGAAACATTGGTGGAATATGAATGGGCACCTATTAATAGGCTTGGCTTTGAAATAGAAGTGCCCTTCACTTTCTTTTACCCAACAACCGATGACAGAGTTAACGATGGGATACCTCAAAATAAAATGAATGGTTTAAAACTAGCAGCACAATATTCTTTCTTTGTATCTGAAAAATTAAACACCACACTTGCCATAGGCTATTTAAACGAATTTGAATTTACAACTTTTAATAATTACGGAAAAGAACAATTCATAGAAGGCAACACCTATAATCCTTTTTTTGTTGCAGCAAAGCGTTGGGGGCAAAATTTTCACACGTTAATTTATACAGGACCAGAATTTCAGCAACATTTTTTAAATACTAAATTTCATACCACTTGGCAAATAAATTCTAGTATTCATTACATGATAGATGGAACACGAAATTTTATAGGACTTGAATTTAATAAAGGATTTACATCTAATGATTTTGATATGACAATCAGACCCCAAATGAGGTTGGGAATTTCTGAAAATTTATTGATAGGAATTGTCGCTGGAATACCTATAAATAGGGAGAATCAGCGATTTAGTTCCTTTTTTAGATTAATTTATGAACCCAAACATAAATAAAAAATAAATTTCTATTTTTTGAAGGTTGTGTTTTTTTAGTATATATTTGTTATTCTTTTAATAAATAAAAAATTACAATGAAAAACACAGCCTTTATACTATTAATCTTTTCTTTTATTTCCATAACTTCATGTGGAGATAAAGAAAATACTACAGAAGAAAACCAAGTTGTTTTACTAAAAGGACACGAAGAACTAAATTTAACTTCATGGGGGTTTCCTATGTCAGTTATGGTTCCCGATGCTGAAAACAACGGAGAAGCCCAAGTAACACTAACCAATAGAGGTGCATTGGAAATTATTGTTGGACAGAATTTTGGAATAGAAATCATTTACGGAGAAGGAGATATTGATTTGCTTAAAATGGACTTAGAAGAAGATTTAGTGTTCTCCTCTGAAATTATTAAAGAAGAAGAAAATCTATTGATTTACAAACAAAATATTCCTGAATCTGGAATAAAAACACAATACCACTTTTTTCAAAAAGTGGTAATAGGAAGTGATATTTATGAAGTTCGAGATTTGCAAGGCGAACAATACGAAGAAAAAATGATTGAAGACATGATAAAAGCAGTTCAAACACTTCGATTAACACCAATAACATCGAGCGAATCAAAAGTATAAGTAATATGGTAAGAATATGTTTCTTATGCTTGTTTTTGCTTAGCATTTATTCCTGTAAACAGAAAACTCAAATTCCATCAAACCTATTAGATGAGGATAAAATGGTTGAAATAATTACACAATTAGAAATAACCCAAGCTTATTTTAAAATTAAATCTGTTTCGCCAGACAGCATCTCCTCAACAAATCATTACCAGAAACAACAATTTGATTCCATATTCAAACAACATAACATATCCTATGAGGCTTTTAATAATAGCTTAATGTATTACGCCTCAGAGCCAAATAAAATAATGGAGATTTATTCACAAGTAGTAGTTTCTCTTTCAGAACAACAGGCTTCATTTCACTAAAATCGTTTCTTTTTAAAAATAACTGATTTAATAGGATTTAGTTCACACAATATTAATTCTATTATTACGTAATTTAGCAAACTATTGAACGCACAACTTAATGAGAATAGTATTAATTCTGTTTTTTTTGTTTACCTATATTATAGGAAATGCTCAAATAGGAGGAGAAAAAGTCTTTAATTTTCTCGATATTCCTGTTTCAGCTAGACAAGGTGCTCTTGGTGGAAGTGTTATTGCCATAAAAGATGATGATCCTAATTTATCGATAGACAACCCATCTCTATTAAATGCTGAGTTGCATAGTTCTCTTACATTTACATATTTAAACTATTTTTCAGACATTAATTATGGATATTTCTCCTATATCAATGATTTTAAAAAATATGGAACATTTTCAGCTGGAATAAAATACATTGATTATGGAAAATTTTTGGAAACAGACGAAGGAGGTAATGAATTAGGAAGTTTTTCGGCAGCTGAATATGCATTTATACTAGGTTGGGGAAAAAACATTGACTCATCTTTTTCGGTTGGAGCAAATTTAAAACCCATTTATTCGAGACTTTATTTTAATTCATCCGTAGCTTTAGCACTTGATGTAGTTGGTACGTATCATAACTCCTCAAAAAACTTTACCACATCATTGTTAATCAGAAACATAGGTCGGCAACTAACAACCTACACCGAAGATGCTAAAAGAGAAGCATTGCCTTTTCAAATCCAAGCAGGAATTTCGAAAAAATTAGCTCACACACCCATTCGTCTTAATGTTGATTTCATTCACCTACAAAATTGGAACTTAGCTTTTAATGACTCTACCATTGCTACAAACCAAAATAATGAATTAACCCAAGAAGAAAAAAACGAACAAAACAAAACAGGAATTACAAGTGAGTTTTTTAGACATGTTGCTGCAGGAGTGGAATTTTTACCATCAAAAAATTTTATGATACGATTTGGTTATAATTTTAAAAGACGTTCAGAACTAGCTTTTGATAATAGAGGGAAATTGGTTGGGTTTAGTTGGGGAGTAGGCTTCCGAATTAAGAAATTTCATATTAGCTACGGAAGTGCAAGTTATCATTTAGCAGGTTCTTCCAATCATTTCACAATTACAACCAATATTTCAGATTATTACAAAAAAAATCAAGTAATTACCGAAAAACCTAAAAGAGAAAGAAAAGCCCGAAACAAAAAAACTTTCACAGAATGAAAAAAATAATAATTGCAATTGACGGATATTCTTCTTGTGGAAAAAGCACCTTAGCAAAACAATTGGCTAGAAAACTTAATTATGTCTATATCGATACAGGTGCAATGTATAGAGCCGTGGCGTTATTTGCATTGCAAAATGGATTCATTGATGTCCATTTTTTTGATGAAAAAGCATTGATTCAACACTTAGATAAAATAAATGTATCCTTCTCATTCAACTCAGAACTTAACACTTCTGAAACTTTTCTGAATGGAAAAAATATCGAAAAAGAAATCAGAGGAATCATCATTTCTAATTTGGTTAGCAAAATAGCAAAAATAAAAGAAGTACGAGCTAAAATGGTAGAGCTTCAACGAGAAATGGGCAATAAAAAAGGGTTAGTTATGGATGGAAGAGATATTGGTTCAGTAGTTTTTCCTAATGCTGAATTAAAAATTTTTATGACAGCAGCTTTTGAAATTAGAGCAAAACGAAGATTTGATGAACTAAAAGCTAAAGGCGACAACACTTCCTATGAAGCCGTTTTAAAAAATATTGTTTCGAGAGATGATGATGATACCAGCAGAACAGAAAATCCATTAATAAAAGCAGATGATGCTATAGTGATAGACAATTCCAATATTAATCAAGAAGAACAATTTCTTATCGTGATGAATTTGATTAATGAAAAATTAAAATCATAAATAATTTCATTCCTAACTTTTTAACCTTTAATAGGTTATCAAAAGTCATTATAAAGACATCAAAATCATTTTACTTTACCATAAAAAATAGTAAATTTGATACCATTATTAAAAAGAACTAGAATAATGATGGATACAATCAGTAACATTCAAATCGAAAAAGTTAAAACCTCTAAAATTCAGTCGGTTGATTTTGAAAACATACAATTTGGGAAACAATTTTCAGATCACATGTTTATTGCCGATTATAAAAATGGAGAATGGAAAAACTTAAAAATTGTTCCTTATGCTCCCATTTCAATAAGTCCGTCCTGTGCTGCAATTCATTACGGTCAGTCTGTTTTTGAAGGAATGAAAGCCTATAAAGATAGTGATGGAAATGTATTGTTGTTTCGTCCTACCGAAAATGCGAAAAGAATAAATATGTCAGCCAAAAGAATGTGTATGCCCGAAATACCTGAAGCATTATTTATGGATGCAATACATCAATTAGTTCAATTAGATGCTGATTGGGTACCTAAAGCAGAAGATAGTTCATTATATATTAGACCATTTATTTTTGCTAGTGAAGAATTGTTGGGCGTTAGACCAGCCGAAGAATATAAATTTATGATTATTACATCTCCTGTTTCCTCTTATTATACTGGACCAGTAGATGTAAAAATTGAAACACATTACACACGAGCATCTGAAGGTGGTGTTGGTTTTGCCAAAGCAGCGGGTAATTATGCAGCAGCATTATATCCAGCAAAATTGGGTCAAGATAAAGGCTATAAACAACTTATTTGGACTGATGCCAAAACACATGAATATATTGAAGAATCTGGTACAATGAATGTTATGTTTTTAATTAATGATATTTTAATTACACCTTCAATATCACTTCATACTACCTTAGCAGGAATTACAAGAGATAGTATTTTAACCTTGGCTAAAGAAATTGGAATAACAGTAGAAGAACGAAGAGTTTCTGTGAAAGAGGTGATTGATGCCGCTCGTAAAAATCTACTTCAAGATGCTTTCGGAACTGGAACCGCAGCAACTATTGCTCAAATAGCTTCAATTACATTTAATGACGAGCGTTTTGAATTACCTCCTTTAGAGCAAAGAACTGTTTCTAATCAAATTGCAACGCTTATTCAGGACATAAAAAGAGGAAGAGTTGCCGACACACATAATTGGGTAGACAGAATTTAATTAATGTTTTCTGAATATCGTTCCAGATTAGTTGTTGTTAGACTATAGGAATCGGATGCCGCAGGACCAAAAACAGTACCTTTAAATTCAATTGAATTAAGCAATTCATTCGCAATCAATTCTAAATAATAGCTATGAGCTTGATTTTTTACCAGCTTGTTTTGTTGAATGGTCCCTACCATTTTATTCTGATAAAAAACTACTAATTGCTGCTTTCCAATTTCAAAAGGTATAGAATTTAATTTTCTACCATCTTTCATAATTATTATTTCTTTACACGAAATAGCCTCTTTTTCACAAATCCATTTTATGGTTATTTGATTTTTATCTATTGTTGAATCGTATTTTAATTTAAGCGAATTTCCGTAAGCCAAATAATGCAAATAGGAAAAAGGATTTTCTTGTTTGTTCATGCTTGGGTGAAGAGCAAAAACTCCAAACACTAAAATAGATAGTAATATGTTTTTAAAGTAACGCATTGCTTATAGAACGATTAAGCAACACTTTTGGTTGGATAGGGCTAGTTTCTTTTTAAGAAAATATATTTTAAACCCAAATTGAACTCTACAGAATAACTATAGGCAGAGGATAATGGATTTTGAGTTGTAGCACTATTTTTAACACCTTGATAATAACGAATTCCTGGTGTAATTACTAATGTTTTACTTATGTATCTATCTTGTTCTATTCCTAAAACTAACCCTAAATCAATGTTTTCATAATTAGAAGAATTTAAGGTTGAGCTGTTAATTTTAGTTTTAGAAGAATTTAAAACACCAACATAAGCACCTGCAATAATATTTGTTGAATAGGTTTTACTATCAAAAGTAGATTTGTTGTAGGTTCGTTTTGCTAATAAACTAATGTTAGTGTATGATAAACTTAATCGTTCGTTTATAACTTCTTCATTGCTAATGTATTTTTTTCTAAAGCCATTACTAGCGTAATTAATGTTTGTTTCGATGTTTAGTTTATCAGTAAGAATTATTCCTAAAGTAGCTCCTATACTGCTTCCGTGATCTAATAAAGTTTCTTGTTTGTAGTTTTGTAAAGTTCCTAATTCATTAATTTTAGTAAACATACCTTGTTTTTTCACCCCTCCATTTAAGCCTAAATAAAACCGTTGAGCATAAACCCCAATGGCAAAATTTGAAGTAAAGCGTTTGTTGTTAAAAATAATTTTATTGTTTTCTTTTTTAATCAAAAACTCTTTGGCAGAAATAGTTTTATGTAAATTATTTTCATAATAGTTTGCATTTATTTCAGCAGAATTTGAATAAAGTTCGTTTGCATTAAATGAAGATTTTTTGCTGACAATTAAATTTTCATTAAATGATTTTTGGTTGTTTATTTTTGAAGGAACATTGATTGTGGATTTTTTTATAAAAATAGGTTGCTCTTCGATTAATTCTTCCTGATTCGAATTTTCGCTAGTTAATTTGCTGTAAATAGAATTTTTTAGATGTTTATTATTAAGTAATGCATTTGGATTTTCTGAAATTAATTGCGAATTGGATTTTACCGATTCAGGACTATTATTGTTAATAGTTACTGTTAATCCTGCAAAAAACAACAATAAAGCTGCAGTTTTCAAAAGTGTATTTCTCCACCAAACAAACCTTTCGTATTTAGTTAATGTAACGGCTAATTTTTCCCAAACAGAAGATGTATCTAAACGAGTAGAAAGTTTTTCCCAAACTGCATTATCAGGTTGACTTTCCACTTTTTCCAATTCTTTTTTATACCACTCATCCATTTTTTCATCAGTGAGTAGTTCCTCATGATTGAGTTGATCAGAAAGCTTATCCCACGAGTTAGCATCAGGTGGAACACTGTAGTTTTCTACCTCATTTTTATACCAATCTTCTATGTTAAAATTATCTTTCATAAAATTTTGTAACTAATTCTCTCAAAACACTTTTAGCTTTAGATAGTTGTGATTTGGATGTTCCCTCAGAAATAGAAAGCATTTCTGCAATTTCGGTATGTTTATAACCTTCTATGGTATATAAATTAAAAATGGTTCTTGCTCCAACGGGCAACATATTAATTAGTGTGGATAAGTCTTTGGTTTTGGAGTTTTCACTTGTTGCATCATAACTACCTGCAAGATTTACTGCTTCCTGAAAATCTATTGATGATATTCTATTGGTTTTTCTAAAATGATCAATGGCAGTGTTTATAATTATTCTTCTAACCCAACCACTTAAACTCCATGAAACATTGTATTGGTCAAACTTTTTAAAAACTTTAAAAAAACCATCATGTAAAATATCTTGAGCCAGCTCACGGTCTCGGGTATAGGTTAGCACAACGCCAAGCATTTTAGAAGCATAAAGATTATATAGTGCTTCTTGATGCTTTCTGCTATTTTGATAGCAACCTTCTATGATTTCGGTTAATTCCAAAATGGAAAAATAGTTAGTGTTAAAACATTAACTATACGATAAAATAAGATAAAGGGTTGTTTTTTTGTGTAAAAAAACAATTTATCGTTGATGAATGTTAGTAATTATTTTCATTGAGATTAGTTGAAAAACTGATTATTCCTTATCAATAAATCCACCACCAATCACATCATTTCCATCATAAAAAACAGCAGATTGACCTGGTGCAACACCTTTTACATTTTCAAAAAATTCAATTTTTATTCGTCCGTCTGG
>PHDR01000107.1 GCA_002841035.1 Bacteroidetes bacterium HGW-Bacteroidetes-12
GATAAGAATTATTTCCAAATTGTTGTTTCAAACCACCACCAACATAAAAATTATAAATGTTTAATCGGGTATTATTAAAATCAGGAACATTGATTAATTCTCCTTCAACATGTGCTAAAAAAGGTAATTCTGAAAAAATATATTGACCAAAAACTCTACCACCGTAAATACTAGTGCTGAAATTTATTCTTTTCTCTTCATAATAAACGTAGTTTCCTCCAACGCCTACAACTATATTTTCGGTTAAATAGTAACCAATTTGAGGAGATAATTCAACGTAAACAATATCTCCAAAAGTTGCTCCAAAATTACCTCCAATGGTAACTTTATCCCAACTAAAGCCTTGTGGTTGTGTTTTGTTTTTTGTAACCCCAACATCACCATAAACATAGGTGTCGTCTTGTGAAAAAGCAATTGAAGTAAAGAAAACACTTACTACGATTAGAATTGATTTAAATAAAGAGAATGCACTCATAATATTAAATTACAGATGAATTGAATTGTATAACTCAAAATTACATTTTTTAGTTTATAGCACAGCATTTAAAATTAGAAACTATGATTATTTGTTTGGAAATATACTTAATGCACATAAATTTTTAGTTTTTTTTCATCGTTAAAATTTATCAGCGTAGTTGTTATTAACAAGACGATAAATTTTCGTCAGGTTAATAATTGGTATAATTTTATTATGATAAATCGTTATTTTTTTTTTTAGTTTTGTAAACCCCAAAAAATTATCATAAATTTACATCTATGAATGGATATAGATTTATAATAATCTGCACGTTAGTTATTTTTGCTACCACAGCCAAAAGTCAAGAAAGTGTTTCTTTTCTTGAAAACAAAGGGCAATGGCACAACAACGCACTTTTTAAAGCCGAATTAAAAGGCGGTTATTTGTATTTAGAACAAAACCGTTTAACCTTTAATTTATACGACACAAAAAAGGTTGAAGCACTTTCGCACAACCACAACCCAACCACACCTTTTTCAAATACACTAAATTGGCACGCCTATTCCGTTGATTTTGTTGGCGGAAATTTAGCACCTACCATCATAAAAAAAGACTCGACTCTTGCTTATTTCAACTATTTTTTAGGAAACGATAAAACCAAATGGGCAACCGATGTGAGAGGGTTTAAACACATTACGTATCAAAATATTTACAATGGAATTGACTTTGTTATATATTCTACCGAAGAGTTAAAATATGATTTTATTGTACATCCAAATGCTAATCCAAAAAACATTAGTTTAAAATACAATGGTGCAGATAAATTAGAAATTAAAAATGGAAGGCTCGTTATTAGCACTTCGGTAAACACAATTACTGAAGAAAAACCCTATGCTTATCAGTTAGTTAATGGTAAAAAAGTAGAAATAGCTTGTAATTATGTGCTAAAAAACAAGCAACTTAGTTTTGAGTTTCCAAATGGATATGACAAAACAAAAGCGTTAATTATTGACCCAACATTAATTTTTTCGGCATTTTCTGGCTCGTTTTCAAATAACTTTGGCTATTCTGCCACTTTCGATTCTAAAGGATTTCTTTATTCAGGAAGTTCCGCTTTTGGAAACGCTTACCCAACAACACTTGGAGCATATAGTACTACATTTAATGGTGGAGGAGATGATATTGCCATTTCAAAATTTGATACTTCGGGCACATTTTTAATTTATTCTACTTTTCTTGGGGGAAACAATGCCGAATTACCACACAGTTTAATTGTAAATAGCTTTGATGAACTTTTTGTTTTAGGAACAACCTCTTCTCCTAATTACCCAACAACCGCAAATGCTTACGACAACACTTTTAATGGAGGAACATCGCTAACATTAAATGGTTTAGGTGTTACTTATACTAATGGGTCGGATATTATTGTATCAAGATTAAACACGGCAGGAAATGTTTTGCTTGCATCAACTTATATAGGTGGTTCTCAAAATGATGGATTAAATTCTACCGCTGCCTCAAACTCTCCCAACAACAAACTAAAATACAATTATGCAGATGAGGTAAGGGGCGAAATTGATATTGATGAAAACAATAACGTGTATATTGTTAGCTGCACAAGAAGTACCAATTTTCCTATAGTTGGAAATGTTTTTCAACCCAATTATGGTGGCGGAAATATTGATGCTTGCGTGATTAAATTAGATAATAACTTACAAAACATAATTTGGAGTAGCTTTTTAGGCGGAAATGACCACGATGCAGCATATTCGTTAGCAATTGACAACAATCAAGATTTATACCTTACAGGAGGAACAAACTCACCCAACTTTCCAATAACAACCAACGGCTTGCAAACTACTTTTAATGGCGGACGAGCAGATGGATTTATAACGAAAGTAGCCAAAAATGGTTCCCAAATTTTAAATTCATCTTACTATGGTTCAACAGCTTACGACCAAACCTATTTTATTGAATTAGATAAACTAAATGATGTGTATGTTTTTGGTCAAACCGAAATTCAAAACAATACTTTTATTCAAAATGCCCTTTGGAGCGTTCCTGGTAGCGGTCAGTTTGTTAGTAAATTAACACCCGAAATTGATTCGGTAATTTATTCTACTGTTTTTGGCTCGGGCAATGGAATTAATATTTCGCCAACTGCATTTTTGGTCGATTTATGCAATAAAATTTATTTAACAGGTTGGGGAGGGCTTGTAAATAGTACTGGTGCTGTAAATAATAGTGTGGGAAATACCAACGGAATGCCCATCACTTCTAACGCTTTTCAAAGTACAACCGATGGAAGTGATTTTTATATTATGGTGATGGAAGATGATGCGTCTAACATTAACTATGGCTCTTATTTTGGCGGACCAATTAGTGCCGAACACGTTGATGGTGGCACAAGTCGTTTTGACAGAAAAGGTAAAGTATATCAAGCTATTTGTGCTGGTTGTGGCGGAAATTCAGATTTACCTATTGCTCCACCAACCAATCCTTTTAATGTAAACAACAACAGTTGTAATTTAGGCATTTTTAAAATGGATTTTGATTTGCCTGTTGTTGTTGCCGATTTTGATGTGCCTCCAATTGGCTGTGCTCCATTTACTTTCACTTTTAACAACACCAGTTTAACCCAATCGAACACCAATTTTAGTTGGAATTTTGGAGATGGTTCTCCAACAAGCACGCAATTTTCACCATCGCATACCTACAATACAGGAGGAACTTATACGATTACTTTAATTGTTAGCGATACCTTAACTTGCAACTTAGGAGATACCATTCAAAAAACAATACTTATTTTAAGTAACAACAATTCCAATTTAGCAGCACTAAATATTTGCCCTGGCGAAACAGAGCAAATTGGTGTTTTACCTAATCCCGACCCATCAATTACTTATACCTGGACTCCTTCGGCTGGTTTGAGCGATACAACTATTTCTAATCCCTTTGCTAATCCAACCACAACAACAGTTTATCAACTTTTTATTTCCAATGGAATTTGCATAGATACGCTCACACAAATTATTAATGTAAACACTCCCTTACTTTCTGTACCCAACGATACCATTTTATGTTTTAACGAAACTGCTTTGCTGTCTGCCAATTCTTTTGGAACAAGTTCAACCTACATTTGGTCGTCAAACAATCAATTTTCAGATACATTAAACACGCCAATTACCTCAAATTCAATAACTACCCAACCAAATGTATCAACAACATACTATGTTTCCATAAATAACAATGGTTGTGCTTTAAAAGATAGCGTAAACGTGCTAACTGTTGGCGAAGGAAACATAACCAATAATTCTTCTATTTGCATTGGCGATACGGTAACTATTTCATACACCAACACTAATTCGGCAATTAACCCTACGTATAATTGGTCGCCAACTGCTCAAATTATTTCAGGAAACGGAACATCAACCATAATTGTTTCTCCTTCTGCAACAACAACTTATACCGTTATTGCCACTAATTTCATTTGCATTGATACACTCACACATACGGTTACCATAAACATTCCTCAATTAGCTACCAGCAATAATACAGTGTTGTGCAATGCTGGCGATACGGCTACTCTTTTTGCATCAACCACCACTGGAGCGAACATAATTTGGTCTTCATCTGCCAATTTTAACGATACGCTAAATCCTTCGTTTCAAGATACAATTTTGGTTACACCATCAACGCCTTCTTATTATTATGTGCTAATAAATGTAAACGGTTGCGTGGTTATTGATAGTGTTTTTGTTGGAATTGCATCATCTCAAACAAGTGTGCAAGATGTTTTTATTTGCATAGGCGATACCGTTGCCATTTCCGTTACTAATCTAAATCCGTTCGATTCGCTGTTTCACGATTGGCAACCCAATAGTCAAATAATTTCGGGCGATAGCACCAATACTATTCTGGTTTCGCCAACAAGCACAACACAATTTTTTGTAGTTTCTGAAAATAGTTTAGGTTGTATTATTTGGGATTCAATTTTAGTTACCGTAGATAATTTAGGAAACACGACTGTTTCAGCCACTGCAGACAATATAAATTTATATCAGGGAGAAAGCACTGTTTTGCACGCAACACCTTCTGGGTTTAGTTATTTGTGGGTGCCAAGCAGTGGATTAAGCAACCCAAACAGCCAAAACCCTATTGCAACTCCTAATCAAACCACAACATATACGGTTACAATTAGTGGACAAAATTGTTCCAGAACGGCTTCTGTTACTATTTTTGTAAATGAAATTGTGTGTGGTGAACCCGATGTTTTTATTCCAAATGCGTTTACACCCAACAATGATGGCGAAAATGATGTGCTTTTTGTGCGAGGAAGATTGGTTGAAAAAATGGAGCTAAAAATTTATAACCGTTGGGGCGAGTTAGTTTTTGAATCGAACAACCAAACCAATGGTTGGGACGGAACGTATAAAGATGAATTGGTGCAACCCAATGTTTTTGTGTATTATTTAAAAGTATATTGTGTTGATGGACAAGAATATTTCAAAAAAGGAAATGTTACGGTAATTCGGTAAAAAAATGAATATGAAACGATTAGTAATAACTTTCTCGATAATGCTTATTTTTAATGGACTTTTATTTTGCCAAACAGCAAGTAATTTTAATGTTTCCTCGCCTCATTTTAATGCAATTCCTAAATTTAATTATGAGTTTAGTGTTTCATTAAATAAATATTTAATAGGAAAAAGAGAACTTATTTTCCGACCAACATTTGTTGCAATTGGCTCTCAAAGGTTTAACAGACATAGTCAGCGTTATTTATTAGCAAACAATCCAAATGATGAAGATTGGCGTATTGATTATGATCCTGCTATTTTAAACCCTTGGGGAGCAAGCAATAGTATAGAAGGAGCCATTTTGGGCGGAAGCTATTTTTTATTAAATAAATTGGGATTGTCGAAATAGAAAATGTTGCACACTAAAAAAATAGCTGTTTGTTGTGTAAGAGTAATGCTTTTGCTCCCTTTTGGCTTTATATTTTATACTTTTAACTGTTTTGCACAAGACATTCATTTTTCGCAATTTTTTAATTCGCCACTCAATTTAAATCCTGGATTGGCAGGGAACTTTATTGGAGATTTTAGAATTGTTGCTAACCAACGTACGCAATGGAGTTCAGTAACAACGCCTTATTCTACTTATAGCTTAGGTGCCGATGCAAAACATATTTACAAAACACCATTCAATGCTGGACTTTCAATTTATCATGATAAGGCAGGTGATTCCGATTTTTCAACACTTCAAGTGGCACTTTCGTTGGGTTATACAAAATACATAGGCGATTCATCGCATACCGTTTCTTTTGGTATTCAGCCTGCATTTGTGCAACGAAGCATCAATTTTTCAGACCTACGTTTTGACAATCAGTTTAATGGAAATAATTTTGACAACACACTAGGCAATGGGGAGAATTTTCAAAACGATGGAAGAACCTATTTTAATTTACATTCGGGAATTTATTGGAACTACAACATAGCCCAACGCAAATCTATTAATGCAGGGTTTGCTGTGCATAACATTACTCAACCAGAGCAAACATTTTTCAAAGAAAGCATACCACTAAAACAACGCTACACATTTCATGCAGGCGGAGTTGTTAAGGTACACAATAAAATAGATGTATTACCTCGTTTTATTTATACTTCACAACATAAATTTAAAGAGATTATACTTGGAGGTTCTGCCAAATATCACCTCAACAATGGTGATTATAAAAATTTATATGCAGGTTTATATTATAGAAATAGCGATGCAGCCTATATAACCGTTGGATTAGATTACAGAAGCTTTCATGCAAAAGTAAGTTACGATATTAATATTTCAACATTAGAAGTAGCAAGTAATAACAGAGGTGGTTTTGAACTGACAATTATCTATATTTTTGAAAGATATAGACCAGTAATTAAAAGATATAAAGCTTGCCCAAATTATTTGTAGATTGGAAATTAGAGGAGGTACATTCATTGCGAAGCCAAAGCGTAAGAGCTTAGGAGCTGTAGCAATCTGTCTCTCCAACACGGTCATTGCGAGGTTTGGGAAGGGATAGTGGTAAGAAAACCGAAGCAATCTATCTTTCAATTAAAAATTCTGCGAGAAAATACATTATAAATGAGAAAAAAATTACTTAAAAACAGTTGCCTTTTACTACTTATTTTTTGTAGTCATACTACTTTTTTTGCTCAAAGTCAAACTCAACTTATTAAAGTAGGAGACCAACTTTATGGTGAAGGTGATTATTATGCAGCATCCTTATGGTATAAGCAAGCTATGGATGTTGATTCAAGTTTTTTAGAACTACGTTATAAATATGCAGAATCCCTTAGAATGTATAATGAGTATGAAAAAGCAGAATGGTATTATTTTTCTATTTATAAAGAAGATAGAGCTAGGATTTATCCATTAGCTCCATTTTGGTATTCAATGATGTTAAAATACAATGGGAATTATAATGAAGCAAAAAAATCATTTAAGCGAATAAAAAACATTTATAAAGATAAAAATGGATTTCATTATCAGAAGGTTGTGCAGGAAATAAAATCGTGCGAAAAAGCCATAGAAATAATTAAAGACACCTTGTTGCTCAATATAAAAAATGTGGGAGTTAATGTAAATACATATAACAGTGAGTTAGGAGGGAGGCTAATTTCAGATTCTATATTAATTTACGCTTCATTGCGCGATGAAAAAATGAAAGATGACAATCAAATTTCAGATACATCCCTCTATTTAACCCGTTTGTTTTCGGCTGTAAAAACAAGCAATAATTGGATAAATAGCATTAAGCTAAAAGAAAACATTAATATTCCAAACTATCATATTGCCAATGGCTGTTTAAATGCAACAAAAGATGTTTTTTACTTCACAAAATGCGATAGAAAATTTAAGTGTAAGATTTTTGCAATAGCCTACAAAAATGGTGAATTTATAGATGCTGCTTATGAAGTTGATCATGTTAACATAGAAAACTACACAACAACACAACCTTTTGTTACAACTATAAACAATGAGGAGGTACTATTTTTCTCTTCGGATAGACCAGGTGGTGTTGGATTGTTAGATATTTGGTTTTCTAAAAAAGGAAAGGATGGTACTTTTTCAACTCCTATAAATGCAGGAAAAAATGTAAATTCTATTGAAGATGAAATAACACCTTTCTATAACAAAACAGACACAGCTCTTTATTTTAGTTCCAATTGGCACGAAGGGTTGGGAGGGTTTGATATATTTAAAAGTAACACAGATCTAACTACTTTTGAAAAACCTAAAAATGCAGGAGTTCCAATTAATAGCAGCGTGAATGATTTTTATTATTCCATCACAAATAACACTGCTTTATTAACATCTAACAGAAAAGGCTCTTATACCAAAAAAGGAGAAACGTGTTGTAACGACATTTATTATTATGAAATTCCTGATACTACTACTCCAATCTACACAACTTTAGAAGAATTGAACAGATATTTACCTGTAAAACTTTATTTTCATAATGATTTTCCTGATCCAAACACAAGAGATACACTTACAAAACAGACTTATTTAAATACCTATAAAGATTATACTCGAATGTATAATCAATATAGAAGAGAATATGCCAAAGGGCTAAAAAATCAAGAAAAAATTGATGCCGAAGTAGAAATTGACGAATTATTCAGTAATTATATAGACAAGGGAGAAAAAGATTTAGCACTTTTTACACCATTATTATTCAAAGAATTAGAACAAGGAAATAGCATCACTATTACCATTAAAGGATATGCCAGTCCATTGTCAAAAACAGATTATAACGTGAATTTAACATTGCGAAGAATTTCAAGTTTAATTAATTATTTGAATGAATTTGAAAATGGAAAAATTACACCCTATATAAATGGAACTGCTGAAAATGGAGCAAAATTGAGTTTTATAAAAGTACCTTTTGGCGAATACCAATCGGATGAAATTAGTGATGATTTAACCGACCAAAGAAACTCAATTTATAGTCCAGGAGCTGCTTTGGAACGTAAA
>PHDR01000108.1 GCA_002841035.1 Bacteroidetes bacterium HGW-Bacteroidetes-12
TATTCACTGCAATTAGTTTCACAAGAGAACATATCCAACCACAAGACGGGAAAAGGATAGAAAGTATCCCGGGAAGAGATATTGTGATTTACCCTGGACTAAATAATTTCTTCCCCAAAGACAAGAATTACTATGGTATTAGCATTGGCTATGATTTCAGGAATAACTACCGCTTGTTCTTTACACCTTTTGTTGGAATAAGCCTCTACTCCTACCAAGGGAGTAAGAAAATGTTCAACGATATGCACAAAGATAGAGTTACGTATAACGTGGGGCTAAAATCATATTTTGTTACTCAAAGCAACCTGCTATTCTTTGTTCAATGCTACTACTCTAAGCAATTGTTCAAGCAACAATCAACTCTAGTAAAAGATCCAAGGACATATGATATGGTTACATTTGTCAACAATAACATGTCTCATAATCAAGTATTTATTTCTTTTGGATTTCAATTTAAACTATCAAATCGATTTAACTAACTGGTTATGAAAAATATATATATTTTGCTTCTACTTATATCCCTGAATCTTAATAGTAACTCTACACCTGTTGATTCTATAAAAGACATAATTTGGTTCAGAAAATTGCATCCAGCAATGCAATACTATCTGTTTGAAAGGAACCAGTATAGAATTGTAAAGGAAGATGACATAAACTCTCTTCTTCCACTAAATGAGATTGATCTTAGATTCTTCAATGACATTTACGAGCTCTCATTTTTAAAAGATTTTAATAGCATAGAAAAACTCTTACTTCCACCATCCGTTAATGATTTTACGTCACTTTCTGAATTGAGATTTAACAACCTTAAATACCTCGATTTATCATTTACAAACATTAAAGAAGTGGACCTAGATTACCTTAACGCAAAGAATCTTGAGACCTTAAACCTTTCAGGGACAGAAATTAGTAATTATAACTTCTTAGAGAAGTTTCCTCATCTTATTGAATTATATATCCTACCAAACCAATTATCGAGTTTTAGAATCAATGAAATAGTTGAAAAATATCCAGATCTTAAGATTAACTATCCAGATGTTACTCATTTTCATAGCAGTAAATCGATCTCAAATCAGGTGAAAGACTATATTTACTTTTTTGATTCAACATACGGAGTTTTCTCGAAGCTACCAGCAGAATTCACCATTAAATTAGAAGTTAATTCAGAAGGCAGAATCAATCAAGTAGATTTAATTTGTAAAAAAAAGAATACTACACAAGTTGAAAACCTACTTTATAAAATAGTATTAACAAAGAGTATAGATAACGAGGAAAAACAGCTGCTTATTCCAATTAAAAAGAACTAAAGAATTTTCTTTTAAAGCCAATATATGATATTATGCTTGCCAACTGGCAAGCAACCAGAACCTTTTAGTACCGTGAAACTACTGCTATAGTTGAATCAGTTTATTTTTCTAAAATCACTTCCCTACACCAATCAACGAATTGCATGTTTGTAACACTACTGTACATTTTCGTACAGTAGTGTTCTATTTAAGAACATTTAACTAATATATTTTAAATCATTCTTTATACAAAATCCAGAGGATACTAATAGGGTAATATGGAGTTAAAAGGTCATATAAGTGAGAATTATTAAGGGTTTTATGAATAATGGTTTTTTATAAAAATGCGAATTATAAAATAATTATCAAGTTGCTATAAAAATAAGATTGTTTTTCGGTTTTTATTATAACGCTCTTTTTCATTCAGTTACAGCCAATGGCTTAGTTCTTGGGAATACTTAAAAAAAAAATACGTTCACTTATGATTTTCAGATATCATATCATATTATTGCTTTTCCTATGTAATACAAGTTTTGCTGAACCCAGCAACAATAAACTTGGGAATAGTTTATCAAAAGATATCAGTCACTTCAACTCAACAGAGTTCAACAAAAGTATGAATATGGTGAACGATTTCCTTAACCAAAGAATTCATGAAGGACGAAAATTTATTGCCGAAGCTAAATACGTTGATGCAGTAGAAACTTTCACTGAGCTTTTAGAATTAGCAAAAGCTCACAATGATTCTACATATATTGTTACTGCATATGGTTACTTGTGCTTAACTCATGGAATAGTTGGAAACCCAACTGAAACGTTATACTATGCCGAATTATCAAACTCATATTTAGGAAGCAATACAAATGAAACTATTAAACGATGGACACAAGTTGGGCTTGGCAGCGCTCATTTTTTAAACAATAATTACTTAGTTGCAGATTCAATACTTTCTGAAGTTATAAGAAAATGCCATGGTATTTGCTATGATGATCAATACTTAATTTATGCTTTTAAAAATCTTGCTCAAATAAAATTCGATTCGAGAAACCTTACAGAAGCAAAGGATCTGTTAATTAAAGCAATTGGATATCCGAATACGCATCATAAAGGTGCTCTAATATCGAGTTACTATCTGCTTGGTAGGGTCTACAATAAACTGGGTGACACAAAAACTGCTCATCACTATTTTAACCTCTCCCATGATCTTGCTGTATTGGAGCCCGACAAATCATTTCTTGCAAGAATTTATACCAAAAAAGCTAGATTCTTTAATGATAATGGTGATTATAAAAGATCCGCATACTTTTACTCACTTGCCGATAGTCTTTATGAAAATGTAATAAATTCAAGAATTAGCCAAGAAGTACAAAGAGTAACCTTAAATTATCAAAGAGAATATGAGATAAAGCAAATTGAGCTTAGAAAGCAAGAACTAGAAATTGAAAAGTTGAAAATTGCACGAAAATCTGCTCGTCAATCTGTGTTCCTCTCAATTCTTCTTTTTACGCTTTCCCTAATTATATCATTACTTATGTTTAATAAGAAACGAAGAGCGCAAAAGGTTGCTACTCTGGAGCAGGAAATATCGAAACAGAAAGAATTACAACTTCAAAATTTCATAAGGGGTCAAGAAGATGAAAGGAATAGGCTAGCCCGCGATTTACATGATGGAATTGGGAGTCAAATGGCAATTCTGAAAATGCATCTTAGCAAGTCTCAACTAAGCAAATTTGATGACTATGATAAGGCTAACATTCCTGTTAAACTATGCGATGACATTTACCAAAGCTTAAGAGATGTTGCCTTCAACCTACTTCCTCGTCCGCTAGTTAGGGAAGGTTTAGTTTCTGCTCTTGAGGAGTTAACACGTAAACTAAATAAAAGTTCTGATGTTGAATTTTCTTTCAACAATTATGGGCTTTACAACAGATTATCAAATGATAAAGAGGCTGGACTATTTCGAATTGCTCAAGAAATTACTGCAAATATAATTAAGCACTCATCGGCCACTAGCGCTAGAATTGATGTAACATGCGATCAGAAAAGCTTAGTCCTAACGATTTCATGGGATGGAAAAGGTTTTAATCCAGAACTTTTAGAGAAATCAACTGGTTACGGTTGGAAAAACATTAACACAAGGCTTAATCAGCTTAATGGTAACATACTTATAGATTCTTCCGAAGAAAGCGACTATACTACAGCAATAGTTGACATACCAAATAATAACCTGAAGCAATATGGAAAAACAGGTTAATATCTTCATTGTAGATGACCATCAAATTTTTACAGATGGCGTTAGTTCAATGCTAATAGAATCTGGCTACAAGGTAGTTGGAATGGCACCTAATGTCCCTGAGGCTAAAAAGATCTTAGAAGTAATTGACCCCGATATCATAATTTGCGATATCCACATGCCCTTTCAAAGAGGTACTGATCTTGTAAGGTGGATAAAGGAGAAAAAGCCGTGGTTCAAAATTATTATTTTAACTATGTGTGATGATAGGTCAACTGTATCCGAGTTAGTCTCCATGGGAATTAATGCTTACCTATTAAAATCACAATCGATACAAAACCTAAAAACCGCCATTGAAAGAGTAATGTCAGGCAGATTTTTTATCTGCGAAGAGGTTGCTGATGTTCTAATGTCAAAAGTTGACGGGGATATATCTCGCAGACTACTTACTTGTCGTGAAGAGGAGATATTAAGGCTTATTCTCAATGAGAAATCCAACAAGGATATTTCAGAAAAACTTTTCATAAGCGAAAGAACAGTAGAGGCACATCGTAGAAATATCTACCGTAAAACTTCAACCTCCTCTATTGTTGGTCTAATGAAATGGGCTTTGGAAAACAATGTTTTGGTGCTATAGCCAATTTAGAGTAAAAATTTTGCGATACATACAAATATAATGTTAAAAAAATTAGCTATAAACCTTAATACTAGCTATTTATCAAAATAAAGTGTTCGGTTTTACACTAAAAAATGTTCATTTTCGAACACAAAAACAAGGGGTAAAGAAATAGTATATTTTTGTATTGATTTACAGATCAGCTATATACGCCAATTGGCACACAGTTAGATAAATATAAATCGTTATTAATTAGATATAGAACTATAAAAAATTAAAAAATTACTACTATGAAAACAAAAATTTTTGCAATTATGGCTGGTCTTCTTATACTCTCTCTAAGTGCAGTAGAGGCAAGAAGTACTGATGTAAAAAAGGGGAAAAGCTACTCAAATTACATTGAAAAAGTAATGAGATATCCTGACTTTGCCCAAGATGAAAAAATTGAGGGTACTGTTAATGTTCTAGTTGAGCTTAATGAAAACAATGAGTTGCAAATTGCTCAAATTTGGGGAAGCGACACAAGGTTAGTTAAGTACGTGGAAAGTCGTTTAAAAAGATTTGCAAAGAAACATGGCTCTTTTAACGATCTAGACGATGAGTCAAAACTTATTAGTATAAAATTTAACTTGATTAGTTAATGTGAGTAGTTTGGTTTAGTTTGGTTTAGTTAGTTTTTATGGTTTGAACACTCTAGGCTCCCTTTTGGAGCCTAGTTTTTTTTTTTTAACTTATCACCAAAGAAATGCCAAAATGCCCTATGAAAATCTTCACCTTTTTCTACAGGAAACATTTCGATAAACGACTTCTTCTCAGTCTGAAAAGGTTCTATTGGTAATCCATAATCTTTATCATAAATTGAAGGCACCTCCGGGTGAAATTGAAGCCCAATTACGTTCGGGTAGTCACTGTGTAAAACAGCCTCAATAATTTTCCCATCCATACTCCAGGCTATGGGAACTATTCCCTTTCCCAACGTTTCAATTGCTTGGTGGTGGCTACTCCAAACATTTGGGAATTCATTTGAAAAATTATTTAAACTATCTAACAAACTATTTTTTACATATTTAATTTGATGAAAATAGCCCCAAATTAACTCGTCGTCCAATCCATAATTCGTATTGTAATTTCTATGGCGCTTATTATCCTCAAACCTAAAAATATCCTCAACAGTGGTACAACCATAAAGTTCCGTTGGGATATCCTGTATCATTGTACCTCCGGTTGCAACATTCATGCTTTGCATTCCAAGACAAATTCCTAAAATATTATAATCTGGATTTGCTTGTAAAAGTGGGGTGAAGAGTGAATCCTGAGAACCACCTAGTAAATGATATAGGAAAGACAACTCAAGGTAATGTCTATGCACATCGGTAATCTCAGTTAGTAAACCTGTTGATTCACCGTAGGTTGCTGGAGGAATATCAGGTCCCCCAAAAAAGATAATACCTTTTGAATTCTCAAATATTTCTTTAAACGTTGAACTCGCATCATTCTGCATGTAAATATTCTCTGGCGATAGTGTTTCGTTCAGTCCAATAAGTTTAATATTTGTAATGCCTTGATCGCCTATGAATTCAATACTTTGATCATAGTTGTATGAACCCTTTTTATGGTATATACCTAAAACTTTAATCCCATTGGAAACAGGAAATATTGAATCACCTGTCAGTTTTTGAAAGGTTTCAATATTCTTAACAGTTGGGTGCATTAGAACAATGGTTGGTTGAAAATCAGCAATATCATCAGGTTCAATACAAACCTTAATATCACTGGGTTTACATGCAAAAAGTAAAAAAACTACGATGGTTAATTCAAAAAATCTTTTCATAACCTGCTAATATTTATTTTCAACTGGATCTACATTAAAACCCTCAATTTTAAGGAGGTTAATAATGCCGTTTTCTCCACCTAGGTGACCACAACCTACTGCAATAAAGCAGATATTATGATTTCCCATTTCAATAATTCTAGGTATCCAAATCTTATTGCGTGCATCAATTAAATATTCCCCAAATTCTTTGTACTCCTCAGAGGCTTCCATCAGTACTTCATAAACCCTCTCAATATCTCTTGTTTTATATACATTTACAAGATCTTGAAATTCCACCCTCGACTCATTAAAATCATCAATGCTCTCCATCAGCATCTTAACTTGTCTTTGTAGAGGAATTTTATCCATATAGCCAATCTGCTCTGCAACTGTTTCAATGCCAGCAATTGACTTTTCCATTTCCATTGCCTTTTGCACAAAAAATCCTTCATATGAAGCAGGTTGCTCGCCCACAATTTTGGGCAGCATAAACGATGACATAAGCAAAGGCTTAACATGCTTTAGCATATCAATGGGTAGTTGTAATGAGTCGGCAAAGAATTGCTTCAGCCTAAGGTACTCCTGTTCGGTCACTAGCTGGTCAATCGAATTTCCTTGCATCATCATAGCCGATTGAACCTCGGCCATCATTGATGGATTTGACATATCAATTTCAAAGACAATCTTTTCGGCTTTGGAAAATTTCTCCATCACTATATCATCAATAAAAAAATCAGCCTGAGGCAATGCATGTATAGTACCATATATGTATACGGGATTTGACATTTCACTACCTGTTACTTTGTAAAGTAGCGACTGGGATTGGGTTGAAACGACGAATAAAAATACAAAGGTGAAAGTTAGTGTAAGTCTAATTTGAATTTGAACCCATATTGATTTTTTCATACTTGGTGAGTGTTCAATAAAAATTATATAATTTTAGTTCTAAAGATTGAAAAACTTTAGGAATACTATCCTTTCAGCATGGCTTGGAAGGTAAAAATGAATTACTTTTTCTTAACAAAAGCGTCTTTATACCCAAGTTCTATAACCCTTTGCAAGTTGTAATTTGCGTTATCTAATGTATTGTATATGCCTACATTATATCTATAAATATTATCGGGGCTGTTTTCAACAAATACATTCTCTAAATTACTAAAACGTTTAAGATCAACAGGGTTTCTCAAAGCCATTATTTGAATGGTATAATGATATTTAACTGGCTTGGGGAGTTGCCGAACAAAAGCGCCTTTATAACCCAATTGAACAAGTCTATTCCTAATCTCCTGTGCCTCCTCTTTTGTTTCTGCTGCACCAACTGTGTATCGATAAAAACCATCGGCTCCCCTAGTTGCCGAAACGCCCGAAATATTTGTAAATGACTCTGGAGTAACAGGAACAATCAGAGCCATTATCTGAACGGTATAGGTACCTATTTCATCAGAAAAAGTAATTTTTGGCTCACTAACTACTTTTT
Source organism: Bacteroidetes bacterium HGW-Bacteroidetes-12 (assembly GCA_002841035.1). Lineage (GTDB taxonomy): Bacteria > Bacteroidota > Bacteroidia > Flavobacteriales_E > Vicingaceae > BRH-c54. The sequence goes on from PHDR01000108.1 coordinate 7,426, forward strand.
TCTCTTCCTTCTTTACAACTTCTACAACTAAGGGTTTTACAGGCTCTTCTGTAACAACTGGCTCAGTCTTAACCTCAGGTACCACCTCCTTTACCTGTTCAATTTGTTGTTCAGGTTCAGGTTCAATCAGTTTTATAATTTCAGGTTGAACTACTTCAGCAATAAGCGGTTGTTGAGAAATTGGGTTAAGCAGTAAATCTAGATCGTATGTAGGGCTGTTATAATCATCCGCTAAGCTAAAATCAGTAATAAAATCTTCAAATCCATCTCCAGTAACTTTTACTTGATAGTTTCCCGGGACAATTTTTTGAGTAAAACTTCCTTCGCTTAGGGTGGAATTAATACTGGCTAAAACTTTACTCTCATCGAGATTTGATATGGAAATTGTAAGGTTCGACTCTTCATTGGCAATTTCATTTGTTGCCAACAGTTTACCCTTTAAAAAGATTGAAGGGAAAATCTTGACTTCAAAAATATCGAGGGGACCGAATCCCTTAGGATCGAAATAGGATGCATAACCACTTTCAATACTTAAGGGGAAAAAGAAAAGATTGTCGTCGGCACTATTAATTGGATATCCCAATCTTTCAATTTCACCATTAGCCTGAATATCAGTATAAAAGATATCGTAGCCGCCTATACTATTATGTCCCTCTGAACTAAAAAAGAGATACTTACCATCTGGTGTAAGAAATGGATTCTCCTCGTTAAACTCAGTATTAATTTTTGGTCCCAAGTTAACAGGATCACCCCATCTCTCTTTCTGATCTTGAGTTGATTTATAAATATCTAATCCCCCATACCCACCTGGTCTGTCGCTAGTGAAGTAAAGAGTTTTGCCATCGGGAGAGATAAAAGCATGGGTTTCATTTGATTTGCTAGTAATTGGCTTTTTAAGCTTTTTGGAACGAACCCAATAGCCATCCTCAAAAAATGTATCAAAGATATTTGCAATCGGAGCAAAATCATCAACTAGGTACAACCAGTTACCGTCATACGACAATGATGTAGTTTTAAGATAGGTTGCACCAA
>PHDR01000109.1 GCA_002841035.1 Bacteroidetes bacterium HGW-Bacteroidetes-12
CCAATTCTTTAGTTACAGTATCTAATTCAATTTTAATAGTATCTCCCTCTTTAATTTTTGATTGAATAATTTCTTCAGCTAATGGGTCTTCCAAATATTTTTGGATAGCTCTTTTTAATGGGCGAGCTCCATAAGCTACATCATATCCTTTTTCAGCAATAAAATCTTTAGCATCATTAGAAAGATTAATCAGATAACCTAGTTTTTCAATTCGTTTGTAAAGACTTTCTAATTCTATATCAATAATTTTATAAATGTCTTCTTTGGTTAACGAGTTAAAAATAACAACGTCATCAATTCTATTTAAAAACTCAGGAGCAAATGCTTTTTTTAGTGCATTTTGAATTATTCCAGCTGAATTTTCATCGACACTTTCTTTTTTTGCAGTTGTAGCAAAACCAACTCCTTGACCAAAATCTTTTAGTTGTCTAGCTCCAATGTTAGAAGTCATGATGATAATGGTGTTTTTAAAATTTATTTTTCTGCCTAAACTGTCCGTTAAAATACCATCATCTAATGCTTGAAGTAATAAATTGAATACATCTGGATGTGCTTTTTCAATTTCATCTAATAGAATAATAGAGTAGGGCTTTCTTCTCACTTTTTCTGTAAGTTGTCCACCTTCTTCATAACCAACATATCCAGGAGGAGCACCAATTAATCGAGAAACAGCAAATTTTTCCATATATTCACTCATATCTATTCTTATCAAAGCATCATCACTATCAAAAAGATAGCGAGCAAGTACTTTTGCTAATTGCGTTTTTCCAACTCCAGTAGGTCCTAAGAAAATAAACGAACCAATAGGTTTGTTAGGGTCTTTTAAACCGGCTCGATTACGCTGAATAGCTTTAACCACTTTTTTAATAGCTTCAGATTGACCAATAACTTTATCGTGAATTTCGTCAAACATTTTGTAGAGCCTGTCTCCTTCAGCTTGAGCAATACGCTGAACAGGAACTCCTGACATCATGGAAACAACTTCTGCAACACTATCTTCACTCACAATTTCTTTGTTATTTTTAGTTTCCTCATCCCAAGCTATTTTTGCATCATCCAATTCTTTTAAAAGCTTTCTTTCGGTATCTCTAAGTTGAGCTGCTTCTTCGTATTTCTGACTTTTAACGACATGGTTTTTTTGCTCCTTAATGGCTTCAATCTTTTTCTCAATTTCAATGATGTTTTTTGGTACTTTTATGTTTGTAATATGCACGCGCGAACCAGATTCATCTAAAGCATCTATTGCTTTATCAGGAAGATGTCTATCAGTTAAATATCGATCGGTTAAGTTTACACAAGCGGCAATTGCCTCAGGAGTATAAATTACATTGTGATGGTCTTCATACTTATCTTTAATATTATTTAAGATTTGTAATGATTCTTCAACTGTTGCGGGTTCAATTACCACTTTTTGAAACCTTCTTTCTAAGGCACCATCTTTTTCGATGTATTGTCTATACTCATCAAGTGTGGTAGCTCCAATACATTGAAGTTCACCTCTAGCCAAAGCAGGTTTAAACATATTTGAAGCATCTAATGAACCTGTTGCTCCACCAGCTCCTATAATCGTGTGTATTTCATCTATAAATAAAATAATATCGGGCGATTTTTCTAACTCATTCATTACCGCTTTCATTCGTTCTTCAAACTGACCTCTGTATTTTGTTCCAGCAACTAATGATGCTAAATCTAGCGTTACAATTCTTTTATTAAACAAAACTCTAGAAACCTTTTTTTGAACAATACGAAGTGCTAATCCTTCTGCAATAGCAGATTTACCAACACCAGGTTCTCCAATAAGAATTGGATTATTTTTCTTTCTTCTACTTAATATCTGAGAAACTCGTTCTATCTCTTTTTCTCTTCCAACAATAGGGTCAAGCTTTCCATCTTCGGCATATTTAGTTAAATCTCTCCCAAAGTTATCTAGAACTGGCGTTTTTGATTTTGCTTCACTTCCTTTTGAAGGACCAGCTCCTGAACCCATAAATCCTTTTTCACTATCATCATCATCGTCTGAAGGTGTTCCTGGAAACTCTGATTTTGGGTTAAAACTTTCTGATGAATTTAATATCATAATTTCTTCTTTTACGGTTTCGTAAGTTATATTAAACTTTAATAAGGTGTTGGTAGCTACATTATCTTGGTCTTTTAAAATAGAAAGCAACAAATGTTCCGTACCTATTACATTACTCTTAAGTACTTTTGCTTCTAAATAAGTAACCTTTAATACCTTTTCAGCTTGTTTTACTAACGGTAGATTTAATATTTGACTAGGAATGCCAGTTCCCATTCGAGTTGATAGTTCAACTTGTTTTCTTAAGTCTTTAGTGTTTACGCCTAGTGATTCAAGAATTTTAATTGCCAAACCATTACCTTCTCTAATAATGCCTAACAAAAGATGTTCAACACCAATATAGTCATGACCTAAACGTAATGCTTCTTCTTTAGAAAAGGCAATAACATCTTTAACTTTTGCGGAGAAATTTGCATCCATAATTCTTTAGTTTTTAATTTTTATTTTTAATATCTTTTAGGTTAATAATAATTAGTTCGTTATTAATCCTCTTTTCACACCCTAAAATTACAACTAATTAAGATATCTCAAAAATAAAAACATAGCTAATATCAAAGAGTTGACAAACATCATGTTTTTCAACAGAATTTTGTTAGTAAATAACCCTAAAAAAAATGGTTAAAAGAATCCTATTATTAGTACTTTCGGAAGTTCAAAAAAAAACCTAAAAAAGGGTTTTTATTAGTTAACTAAAAGTTAAAAAAATTAATTTAAAATAACATGGCTGAAGAAGGTGAAAAAATAATTAGAATAAATATAGAAAAAGAAATGAAATCTGCCTACATTGATTACTCAATGTCGGTAATTGTATCAAGAGCTCTTCCTGACGTTAGAGATGGTTTAAAACCTGTTCATAGAAGAATTTTGTTTGGTATGATGGATTTGGGCGTGTATTCCAATAAACCCTATAAGAAATCTGCTAGAATAGTAGGTGAAGTGTTGGGTAAATACCATCCGCATGGAGATACAGCTGTTTATGATTCCATGGTTCGTATGGCTCAACCATGGTCGTTACGATATATGTTAGTTGATGGACAAGGTAACTTTGGTTCTGTTGATGGCGATAGTCCTGCCGCAATGCGATATACAGAAGCACGTTTGCAAAAAATTGCAGAAGAAATGCTCTCCGATATTGAAAAAGAAACCGTTGATTTTAGTTTGAATTTTGATGATTCATTGGAAGAACCAACTGTTTTGCCAACAAGAATTCCTGCATTATTACTTAATGGAGCATCGGGTATAGCTGTTGGGATGGCAACCAATATGGCTCCGCACAATTTAACAGAAGTAATTGATGGTACAATTGCATTTATAGATAATAGAGATATTGATATAGATGGTTTAATGGAACACATCAAAGCTCCTGACTTTCCAACTGGAGGTATTATCTATGGTTATCAAGGAGTGAAAGATGCTTTTCATACAGGTAGAGGAAGAGTTATGATGCGAGCTAAAACTGAAATTGAAGAAACCAATTCAGGTCGTTTTAGAATCATTGTAACTGAAATTCCTTACCAAGTGAATAAAGCTGATATGATTAAAAGAACAGCTGACTTGGTAAATGAAAAGAAAATTGATGGTATAACAGATATTCGTGATGAATCCGATAGAAATGGAATGCGTATTGTTTATGAGTTAAAACGAGAAGCAATTCCTAATGTGGTGATGAATAATTTGTTTAAACAAACAGCTCTACAAACCTCATTTAGTGTAAACAACATTGCTTTAGTAAAAGGAAGACCAGTTGTTTTAAACCTAAAAGATTTAATTAGAGAATTTGTTGAGTTCAGACATGAAGTAATTGTTAGAAGAACCACTTTTGAATTACGAAAAGCGGAAGAACGAGCTCACATTCTAGAAGGCTTAATTATTGCTTCTGATAACATTGATGAAGTAATAAAAATAATTAGAGCTTCTCAAAGCCCTGATGAAGCCAGAGAAAACTTAATGGAACGCTTTAAGCTTTCCGACATTCAATCTCGTGCTATTGTTGAAATGCGATTAAGACAACTAACAGGTCTTGAGCAAGATAAATTAAGAGCTGAATATGAAACCATTATGGCTTTAATTGAAGATTTGAAAGATATTTTAGCAAACGAAGGAAGAAGAATGCAAATTATAAAAGATGAGTTATTAGAAATAAAAGCTAAATATGGTGATGAAAGAAGAAGCATAATTGAATATGCAGGAGGAGATTTTAGCATTGAAGATATGATTCCTGATGAAACGGTTGTTGTTACTATTTCTCACCTAGGTTATATTAAACGAACATCTTTAAATGAATATAAACTACAAAATAGAGGAGGAGTTGGAGCAAAAGGTTCTGCAACTCGAGATGAAGATTTCTTAGAAAAACTTTTTGTAGCCACCACACATAATTATCTATTGGTATTTACTGAAAAAGGAAAATGTTTCTGGATGCGTGTGTTTGAAATACCTGAAGGAACAAAGCAATCAAAAGGAAGAGCTATACAAAACCTTATAAACATTGAATCAGATGATAAGGTATTGACTTACATTAATGTTACAGACTTAAAAGATGAAGCATACATAAATAGTAACTTTATTATTATGTGTACTGAAAAAGGTGTGATTAAGAAAACTACGTTGGAGGCTTATTCAAGACCACGAGTAAACGGAATTAATGCCATCACAGTAAGAGAGGGTGATAGATTATTGGAAGCAAAATTAACTAGCGGAAAAGATGAAATTATTATGGCGCTTCGTTCTGGAAAAGCCATACGTTTTAATGAATCAACTACTCGCCCAATGGGAAGAAACGCTTCTGGAGTTAGAGGTATAAGATTAGCCAATGAACAAGATGTGGTTATAGGAATGATAACCATTGATGATGATGCTAAAAACGTGTTAGTAGTTTCTGAAAATGGATATGGAAAACGCTCGGATATAGAGGATTATAGAATCACTAACAGAGGAGGTAAAGGAGTTAAAACCCTTAATATTACCGAAAAAACAGGTAACTTAATTGCTATCAAAGATGTTACTGATAATGATGATTTAATGATAATCAACAAATCAGGCTTAGTAATTCGTTTGGCTGTTGATAGTCTTCGTGTAATGGGAAGAGCTACACAAGGCGTTCGCTTAATCAACTTAAAAGGTAATGACCAAATTGCCGCAGTTGCAAAAGTGGAAAAAACAGAAGATGAGGACGAAGAAATAAATAACGAAATCATTGATGAAACAAACATAGATAACACAGATACTAATGAAGATGCAAATGGCATTGATATTGATAATAATGAATAATAAATTTTAAAACTAAAATTATGAAGAAAACAATTCTAACACTTTTAGCAGTAATCTCTATAACAGCAATTTCTGCTCAAAAGAATAAAGTACAAAGTGCTTATAACTACAATAATGCTTTTGAAAGAAATGGAAAATGTTCTGAAATTCAAAATGGCTTAGAAGCTATTAATTTAGCAACTCAAGATGCATCAACAAAAGATGCATCAAAAACATGGATTTATAGAGGTAATTTATATTATAATTTATTACTTCCAACTACAGATAAAAACTGTAAAGCCTTATATAAAGATGCACTTGATGAAGCTACTAAATCTTACTTAAAAGGAATGGTGTTAAATTTTGAAGATGACGCATTGAAAAAATTAGATTTAGAAAAAGAAGCTGATTTAATGCAATTCTTTGGAGCATTGCAAAATAAAAGCAAAATGGAAGATCAACAATTGTTTGGAACAGCATTTTCAAGATTACCAGGGTTAGGAGGGGAATATGCCAACAAAGGAATTAGTCTATTTCAAACAAAAGATTTTAAAGGAGCTCAAGAAAGTTTTCAAAAAGCATTGATGTTAATTCAATTTTCAGGAAAAACAGACACGTTAATTCTATATAACTTAGCGTTAGCCTCTGAATATGCTGAAGATTTTGAGACTTCAAAACAACTTTATAATGCGTTAATTCAATTAAACTACAACATTGATGGAAATGGAGCTAGCATTTACCAATCATTAGCAAGAATCCATAAAAATGGAGGAGATAAAGAAAAATCATTTGAAACTATAAAAAAAGGAAGAAAAGCCTATCCTCAGAATCAAAATTTAATTTTTGAAGAAATAGATTATTACTTACAGTCAGGAAAAGATCAAGATGCTTTAGTAAGTTTAAATGATGCTATCTCTATTGAACAAAACAACGCTTTTTTATATTATGTAAGAGGTACTGTTTATGAAAAGTTAAAAAACCAAGAAAATGCTATTGCTGATTATAAAAAATCTATAGAATTAGACCCAAAACAGCATGATGCGGCATTTAATTTAGGAGCTTTTTACTTTAACAAAGGCGTTGACAAAATTAATGTAGCAAATGATTTGCCCTTAAATCAATCGAAAAAGTATGAAGAGATGAAAGCTGATGCAAAAAAAGATTTTATGTCGGCTATTCCTTATATAGAAATAGCAAACAAAGCCAAACCAGAAGATACAGATACCGCAACTATGTTAATTAAATTATACACACAAGTTGGCGAAGATGCTAAAGCAAAAGAATTAAAAACCAAGTACGAATAATAATTTAATTAAAAAAAGAGGCTTTGTATTATATACAAAGCCTCTTTTTTTAATTAAATTTAGTGATTTAAATCATTTAATTACTAATGAAATTAGTGTAATTTTGGTTATATATTTTTTTAGCACAAAACTTTTAACGATGAAAACAATACTTCTTCCAACAGATTTTTCAGGGAATTCTAAAAATGCTATTAATTGGGCTATTCAATTTTATAGTAAAGAAGAAGTAAATTTCATACTTCTCCATTCTTATCATTCACTACAATCGGGAGCATCATCTGTTGTTTCAATTAATGAAATATTAAGAAAACAAGCCGTGGAAGATTTAAAAAATTATAAAGAAGAATTAGAGCGTACTTTTGAAAATAAAAAACATACTTTTGGCTATGAGGCAATATATGGAGACGCTATCCATGCTGTTGAAACCACAACAAAAGGTAAAGAAAATGTTTTTGTTGTTGTGGGAGCAAAGGGAATGAGTGGTGTTGAGAAATTATTTTTTGGAAGTAATACTTCTGAAATTATTAAGAATTCATCCACTCCAGTATTTGTTATCCCAGAAAATGTAACTTTTAATAGTATTGATAAAATTGCAATAGCCGTTGATTTTCAAAAAAATATAAAAGACGATTTGTTTCAACCAGTACTGGAAATTCTTATTAAATCAAAAGCTCAATTACGCCCTTTTTATGTAGAAAATAGCGAAGTTGTTATTGATGAAAAAACAGAACAAGAAGTAACTAATGAATATGTAAAACAATTAAATCAACAACAATTTACAATTACAAAAATTAATGAAGAAGACCCATTAACAGGTGTTCAAAAATATATCCATAGTCATAATATTGATTTGCTTGTGCTTGTAAATAGAAAAAAATCATTTTTAGAAAGGTTATTTCACAAAAGCTTTAGTAAGCAAGTAGCACTTCACACTGATACGCCATTATTAATTCTTCATGATTAAATTAATTTTATTTAAATGAAAACAATATTACTTCCAACTGATTTTTCTGATAATGCAAAAAATGTTTGGAAGTACGAATTAGAAGAAGAAATTAAAACGAAATTTAAAATCTATTCTCAGGATAATTTTTTTACTCCTTTTGCATCTGGTTCTTCGGAGTATAATAATATGATAATTTGTCCTTGTTCTATGGGAAGCATGGCAAAAATTGCTAATGGTTTAGCGTCAGACCTTCTTTCCCGTGCTGCCGATGTTATTTTAAAAGAAAGAGGAAAACTCGTACTTCTTACCCGCGAAATGCCTTATAATTTAGTTCATATCGAAAATATGAAAAAAATCACTCTTGCTGGAGGTATCATTTGTCCTGCCTCACCAAGCTTTTATCATCACCCTAAAACTATTGAAGAACTTGTCGATACTGTTATTATTAGAGCGTTAAAATTGCTTAACATTAAAACAGAAAGTAAGTTTTGGGGAAAATAATCAAGCTGCAATTTAAAGGGACTTCTATTATATCATCATAATATCTTTTTCTTTTTCTGATAAAAGTTCATTCGTTTTCTTTACAAAATCATCTGTTATTTTTTGAATTTCATCTTCAAGTTTTTTGATAATATCTTCTGCTGCTCCTTTCTCTTTTAATTGCTTAGATAAATCGTTAGCTCCTTTACGTACAGAACGTAAACTGATTTTACAATTTTCTGCTTCTTGTTTTGCTCTCTTAACTAACTCTAAACGACGTTCTTCTGTTAGACTTGGTATGTTTATGCGTATAATTTCTCCGTTGTTTTGAGGAGTAACACCAAGATTAGCATCCATAATTTGTTTTTCAATTTCCTGTAAAAATTCAAGAGGGATGGCCT
>PHDR01000110.1 GCA_002841035.1 Bacteroidetes bacterium HGW-Bacteroidetes-12
ACAGTTAAACATATTGACAATCCTCTAATTCATTTAGGCTTAGAAATTGCTTCTATTTTTATGGACAAGACAAAGCAAGGCATTGAAAATCTAATTGAAATAATTAAACTCAATAAAATTGAAAAAGATTTCTTTGATGATGTTCGCTTGTTAAATTACTTTCATAACATCAATAAACTAAAATTGAACCTTATATTTAAATTCCTTTACTCACTTTTTAGTAACCCTATTTTAAAACACTTGACACACAGTAAAAAACCCAGTCTGATTTTATTTGACACATACAAACTGCTTTATATCAATCAATTAAACAAATAATATTGAGCTAAAGTTTAATCCCTAAAAATCGAAAAGGTAAATCCTCAAATTGTTGACGATACATTATTATTGACGGCAATATATACCGCAACCTCCACCTGAGGCGAATTGGAAATTAATTAGTGATTTAGTTGTGCATATTACTCTAACTAATTAACTTTTCTACCCGAAAAGCAACTAAGTTTGAGTATATCGTAAAACAAAACCGAATAACTGATTGACCATTAGTTGAAATCTTAATATCTTAATATCTTAATATCTTAATGTCTATATTCTATCATCTAGTTAATACCACATGTGCAAATTCCAAAATCAACTATTCGTGCAGGCGAGAAACATTACGCATTACGCATTCCGCTTACTAACCATCTGCCACAAATTTCTTTTCGTAGAAGATATGCAATATTAACAGTTGTGTATAATCTGTGATAAAAAAAATAACAAAATAGCAATAAAAACCATTAAATTTGAAGCGAAAATTAAAAAAGTACCTTATTGTAATGCTATTGTAAAAAATGTCAGACGAACAAAACCCAGAAAGAGACGAAGAATTTGAAGCTGCTAATGAGAACAACTCATTAGAAAATGTTATCCAGATATCAGGAATGTATAAAGAGTGGTTTTTGGATTATGCTTCTTATGTGATATTAGAAAGAGCCGTTCCTCACTTACATGATGGATTAAAACCCGTTCAACGAAGAATTTTGCACTCCATGAAAGAAATGGATGATGGTCGTTACAACAAAGTAGCAAACATCATCGGAAACACCATGAAATATCATCCTCATGGAGATGCTTCCATTGGTGATGCATTGGTGCAGTTAGGACAAAAAGACTTACTCATTGATTGCCAAGGAAACTGGGGGAACATTTTTACTGGCGATAGAGCTGCTGCCCCTCGATACATAGAAGCTCGACTAACAAAATTCGCTTTAGAAGTTGTTTTTAATGCGAAAACCACTACTTGGCTTGCTTCTTACGATGGAAGAAACAAAGAACCTTTTACCTTGCCTGTTAAATTTCCACTTCTTTTAGCTCAAGGAGTTGAAGGTATTGCTGTGGGATTGGCATGTAAAATTCTACCACATAATTTCATTGAATTAATTGATGCTTCTATTGCTCATCTAAGAGGGAAAAATTTCACGCTCCTACCCGATTTTATAACAGGAGGTTCTGCCGATTTTTCTGGTTATAATGATGGAATAAGAGGTGGTAAAGTTAAAGTAAGAGCTAAAATTATTCAAGAAGACAAGGTTACTCTAAAAATAACAGATTTACCTTTTGGAGTTACTACCGACAAGCTCATAGAATCAATACTTAAAGCAAATAACAGTGGTAAAATAAAAGTAAAAAAAGTAGAAGATAATACCTCTGACATGGTAGAGATTATGCTTCATTTACCTTCAGGAGTTTCTCCCGACAAAATGATAGATGCTCTTTATGCTTTTACGGATTGCGAAATTTCAATTTCTCCCAACTCCACCGTAATAGAAGATGACAAACCTAAGTTTTTAGGTGTTACCGAAATGCTTAGAATTTCCACAGATCAAACTGTTGGTTTACTAAAACTAGAGTTGGAAATTAAAAAAGGAGAACTAGAAGAACAATGGCATTTTTCATCGTTAGAAAAAATATTTATTGAAAATAAAATTTACGTTCAGTTGCACGGATTAGGCTATGAAGAAGCTATTGCACTTACTCAAGAACTCTTACTTCCTTTTGCTAAAAAACTCATTAGAGCAGTTACAGAAGATGATGTAAAACATTTGTTGGAAATTAAAATGCGAAGAATTACACGTCATGACGCAGAAAAAGCCGATGAAAAATTAATTGCATTAGAAGAAGAATTGTCTAAAACAAAGCATCATTTAGAACATTTAACCGATTTTGCTGTTGAATATTTTAAAGAACTAAAAAAGAAATATAGCGAAGGTCGAGAACGAAAAACGGAAATACGTTCCTTTGAAAACATTGATGCCGCAAAAGTTGCTGTTAACAATGCAAAACTTTATGTAAATAAAGAAGAAGGATTTGTGGGACACAGTTTAAAAAGAGGTGAAGGTGAATTTGTTGCCGATTGTTCTGATATTGATGATATTATTGTGTTTAGAGAAGATGGAAAAATGATGGTAACTCGTATTTCTAATAAAACATTTGTTGGAAAAGGAATAATCCATGTTGGCGTATGGAAGAAAGACGATAGAAGAACTATTTACAATATGATTTATCAAGATGGAAAAGTAGGTGCAGCAATGATGAAACGTTTTGATGTAACTTCCATCACAAGAGATAAAGAATATGACTTAACAAAAGGAACTGCTGGTTCAAAAGTATTATGGTTTACAGCAAATCCAAATGGAGAAGCAGAAACAGTACTGGTTAAACTTCGACCTAAAGCAAATGTTAGAAAACTCAAATTTGAAATTGATTTCTCTGAGCTCGCCATTAAAGGAAGAGGGGCTAATGGAAATAAAGTAACCAAATACCTTATTGCTAAAATTGAGCTCAAGGAAAAAGGTGTTTCTACACTTGCTGCTCGAAAAATATGGTTTGACGACACTGTTCAACGCTTAAACTCTGAAGGTAGAGGAGAGTTTTTAGGTCAATTTGGTGCAGATGATAAAATCCTAACCATAAAACAAAATGGTGAATACCAATTGGTTGGCTTCGATTTGTTTACAAAATTTGATGAGGATATGATTGTGATTGAAAAATGGAATCCAAAAAAACCTGTTACAGCCATTTATTTCGATGGTGAAAAAGAGCAATATAATGTGAAACGGTTTTTAGTAGAACCCACTGATAAAAAAGTTTTATTTATTACTGAACACGAAAAATCATTTTTAGAAATCGTTTCCACAGATTGGCTTCCTCAAATACAATTAAATTTCGCAAAAATAAAAGGTACTGAAAAAGAATCTGAAATTTTAAATTTAGAACAATTTATTGCCATAAAAGGGTTGAAAGCAATAGGAAATAGACTTACAACCAACAAAATTAAAAACATTGATTTATTGGAGCCTTTGCCTTTTGAAGAAATTCAGGAACCTATCATAGATAATCAAGAAAGCAATGATGAATTGATTTTAGGTGATAACATTAGTGATTTTTCGCCTGAAGAAAAAGTAATAGAATCGTCTTCTTCTACTGATAAAGAAAAGGAAATGGCAACAATACCTCCTAATCAAAAACCAAAGCCTATTAAAGATGTTTTAGATGATGATGAAGCCAATCAGATGACTCTGTTTTAAAAAAAAGGTCTTTTTCAATTGAAAAAGACCTTTTAAACTTATCTAAGGTTTGGGAATTAAAGTGAATAATTTTTTCCAGATAAATCATATACCGAATTTTTAGCACTTTTATTCTTTAAATGATGCTTCTTTGAGGCTGAAGAAGTATCAAAACCTCTTAATCCTACAAAAGAAAAAATAATGATTGCTAAGAAAATTAATATAATCATATCTATTAATTTTATAAATTCATCTACAAATATACAACTTTTATCGAAATAAAAAAATTTATCGAAAAAAAAATCTAATTCATCGAAGAAATTATGAAAACTATCTATCTTATCAGGCATGCAAAATCGAGTTGGAGTTCCTTATCTTTAAATGATTTTGACCGACCTTTAAATGAAAGAGGTAAAAAAGATGCTCCTTTTATTGGAAAAAAATTGAAAGAACTCCGTTTTAATCCTGACGAAATACGCTCAAGTCCTTCAAAAAGAACTACAAAAACAATAAAATTAATTTGTAAAGAAGTTGATTTTGATTTTAAAAATGTTGTTTTTAAGAAAGAGTTGTTTCATCCTTCCTTAACTATTTTTAAAAGTGAAATAAATTCGCTATCAGATACTATTAATAGTGTTGCATTTGTTAGTCATAATTTCGGGATTTCTGACTTCGGGAATTATTTAACTGATAACGCTATTGGCGTTATGCCAACTTGTGGCGTTGTTAAAATCAATATTGATATTGATACTTGGCAAGAACTGATTGAAGGATTGGGTACACTTGAATATTATGTGTATCCTAAAATGAAAACCTAACAGGTTTTTTTAACCTGTGTTAGGTTTAACTCGTAGTTAGTGTCTGTCCATAAATATATTGCTTTTTACAATCAAGTCTGCAATCTTCAATTGGCAAAAAAACAACACCTTGCAAGATACCTTTGCTAATTGAAGATTGAGAATTGTTGACTTTAAAGACAATTTCTAAATAATTGCATCTAATTTAGCTGCTAATGTTTGCTTTGGAACTGCTCCTACTTGTTTATCTACTACTTCTCCATTTTTAATAAACAGAATTGTTGGAATATTGCGTATGCCATATTTGGAAGCAATTTCAGGATTGTTATCTACATCTACTTTACCAATAATTGCTTTACCCGCATAATCGTTAGCTAATTCTTCAACGATTGGCCCAACCATTCTACATGGCCCACACCAAACTGCCCAAAAATCTACCAATGCAACTTTATCTGATTTTAATACTTGCTCCTCAAAATTGGAGTCTGTTAATTCTAGTGCCATATTATTTGTTTTTTATATTAATGAATCTATTTAATTCTGAGTGTAAAATTACAATTAAATTCTAATTAGTATTTGTAACAAAGATTACAAAAAATACTTTTTTATTAACTATCTACTTTATAGCTTACTTCATAAACCGAATCAAGTTTGGCTAAGAATTCATTAGATAAATTAATTTTTTTTGTTCGAGAAGACATAGAAACAATACCATTTTCATCATCTTTCACATTAAATTTGAAATTACAATTACCTGGATAAGAATTTATTATTTCATATATTTCATTGATTAATTTTTCAGAAATATCTTTGTTTCTTATGTTCACAACCAAGCTCTTTGCTTTTTTATCTCTTAATTCAGAAAGTAATTCTATGTTAGTTATTTTAAATTCTATATCTGTTTTTTCTTTTGCCCATTGTTTTTGCTGCACTTTACCTTTTACAAATAAATACTGCCCTTGAATAAAATAGGGTTTAAACTTAATGTAATCTTCTCCAAACACATAAAAATCCTGAGATGCATAATAATCTTCTAATTTTAAAATCCCAAAAGGTTTTCCATTTTTCGTCATTCTATCTTCGGCACCAACACAAATAGCAGCTAAAGAAAGTTCTTTTCCTACTATTGACTCCATATTTGACAAAAGTTCGAGATTTCCCTGACAAAAATTGTTCATTTCTAACTTAAAATCATCTAAGGGATGACCAGAAATAAAAATGCCTACAACTTCTTTTTCGGCATTTAATTTTTTTAGTGTACTCCACACTTCGCATTGCGGTATTGGAGGTTCGTCAATAGCAGTTTCATCTTGTTCTCCAAACAGAGAAACCTGTGCTGAGTTAAGATTTTCTTGGTATTTATTTCCATACTTAATCACTTTTTCTAGAAATATACCACCGCCTTCTTGTTCAGTAAAATATTGGGCTCTATGCGTGTTTGAAAATGAATCAAAGCCTCCTGCTAAAGCTAAACTTTCTAGGGTTTTTTTGTTGGCTGCTCTTAAATCAATGCGTTTGGTTACATCAAAAATTGACGAGAACAGCCCATTTGCTTTTCGTTCTTCAATTATTGATTCTACAGCCTTTTCACCCACTCCTTTTATTGCACCTAATCCAAAACGAATTTCCCCTTGTTTGTTTACCGTAAATTTCAATACCGATTCGTTAATATCTGGTCCTAATACTTTTATTCCCATCCGCTTACATTCATCCATAAAAAAAGTAACCTTACTAATATCACTCATGTTGTTGCTCAAGACAGAAGCCATATATTCGGCAGGATAATGTGCTTTTAAGTAGGCTGTTTGAAAACCTATCCAAGCATAACAAGTAGAATGTGATTTATTAAAAGCGTAGGCTGCAAAAGCTTCCCAATCTTTCCATATTTTTTCTAATTTATCTTCGGGATGTCCTTTTTCTTTAGCTTGTTCAATAAATTTAGGTTTCATTTTATCCAACACAGAAATTTGCTTTTTCCCCATGGCTTTTCGTAAGACATCTGCCTCACCTTTAGTAAATCCTGCAATTTTTTGAGAAAGCAACATCACTTGCTCCTGATAGACCGTAACTCCATAGGTTTCTTTGAGGTATTCTTCCATTTCAGGAAGGTCATACGCCACTACCTCCTCTCCATGTTTCCTCTTTATAAAAGAAGGAATATACTCCATCGGTCCAGGTCGATACAATGCATTCATAGCAATTAAATCTGCAAAAACACTTGGTTTAAGGTCTTTTAAATGCTTTTGCATTCCAGTAGACTCGTACTGAAATGTTCCATTGGTAGCTCCTCGCTGAAAAAGTTCGTATGTTTTTTCATCTTCAATATCAAAACTTTCAGGATCGAGTTCTATTCCATGTTTATCTTTAATTATTTTAATGGCATCTTTAATAAGCGTTAATGTTTTTAATCCTAAAAAATCCATTTTGAGTAGTCCTGCATCTTCAGCAACTGAGTTATCGAATTGAGTACAAGCCATGTCTGAATCTTTGGCTGTGGCTATGGGAACAAAATTGGTAATATCATCGGGTGTTATAATTACTCCGCAGGCATGAATCCCTGTGTTTCGCATGGCTCCTTCAACTTTCATTGCTTGTAAAAGCGTTTTGGCTTCTAAACTATTTCCACTTGCTATTTCACGCAATTGTTGGGCATTGGAAAACTCTTCTTGTTTGAGCAATACTTTTTTCAATTCTTCTTCCGAAGATTTTAAGATTTTACTCAACTTCACTAAATTAGGCATTAATTTAGCTAATCTTCCTGCTTGGTCAAGTGGTAATTCAAAAACTCTAGCAGAATCTCGCACCGATGACTTTGCTGCCATTGTGCCATACGTAATAATTTGAGCTACTTGATTTTTCCCATATTTTTTTATTACGTAATCCAACACCAATTGTCTGCCTTCATCATCAAAATCGATATCAATATCGGGCATGGAAATACGGTCTGGATTAAGAAACCGCTCAAACAGTAAATCGTATTTTAATGGGTCGATGTTGGTTATTTTAGTGCAATAAGCAACTACAGAACCTGCTGCTGAACCTCTTCCTGGACCAACAGATACGCCCATTTTACGAGCCTCTCTTATGAAATCTTCAACAATTAAAAAATATCCTGGATATCCTGTTTTTTTGATTACTTCCAGTTCAAAGTCGATACGATCTCTTATTTCGTCTGTTAGTTCTCCGTAACGCTCTTTTGCTCCCTCATACGTAATGTGACGCAGGTAGGCATTTTCTCCAATTTTAAGACTATGATTTTCAATATCTCTTTCATCTTTAAACTCGTTTGGTATATCAAATTCAGGAAGTAAAACTTCTCGTGCCAACTCATATTTTTCAATTTTATCGGCTACTTCTTTGGTGTTTGAAATAGCTTCGGGTAAATCTGCGAAAAGCTGTTTCATTTCGTCTTGCGACTTAAAATAAAATTCATCATTAGGAAACCCAAATCGAAATTCTCTTCCTTTAGCTCCAATGTATTTTTTTGGTTGGCTTACAAAGTTTCCGCCACCAATACATAATAACACATCTTGAGAAATAGCATCTTCTTTATTTAAGTAATAGTTGTTGTTTGCTGCAATTAATTTCACTTGGTGTTTTTCGGCAAAAGCCAATAACACCTTGTTAATATCATTTTCTTCTTCTATTCCGTGCCTGTTAATTTCTACATAAAAATCATCCTTGAAATTTTCTTTCCACCACAAAAATGCTTCTTCTGCTTGTTTTTCTCCTTCAAACAAAATCTTATTCGGTACTTCCCCCCAAATCCCACCTGTTAAAGCAATTAAATCTTCTTTGTATTCCAACAAAAGTTCTCTATCTATGCGAGGAACATAATAAGACCCTTCGGTGTTGGCATAAGAAGCTAATTTTATTAAATTTTGATAGCCTTTTTTATTCTTAGCAATCAATACGGTTTGAAAACCATTATCTTTTAATGATTTGTTTTTTCTGTCTTGACATAAATTAAATTCGCAACCAACAATTGGTTTAATCCCTTCTTTGAGTGCGGCCCGAACAAAGTGAAAAGTTGCCATCATGTTTCCATGGTCGGTGAGTGCAACGGCTTCCATTTTCAGTTCTTTGGCTTTACCAACCAATTCAA
>PHDR01000111.1 GCA_002841035.1 Bacteroidetes bacterium HGW-Bacteroidetes-12
TTTATTCCTCAAAAAAACCAGGTATTGCGGAATTGGTCTATTACGAAAATGGAAAAATTACTACCAATATCTATGTTTTTAATGGAATCGAACTAATTTCGGAAAACGAAATTGTACTCTACAAATCACTCATTGATAGTTCTGCACAAAACAAACTTCTTCCGAGTAATTATGCCAACAAAAGTTGTTTAAAAGATGTTTCTTCCACCGTTTTTCCTGAAAACGAAGGTTTAGCAATTGCAGTGGCAGGAAATTATAACGCATCATGGATGAAAAAAATACTAATGGGAGAACATTACCGATCAAGCTGGCTTCAACCCGTTGAAATTCCTATTTTAAATATGGACACAACAAAGGGAGGCTTAGTAGCTTATGATAGAGGTGGTGGACATCAAACTACATCGGTAAAAATGTATGGAAACGATGGAAAAGCCTACACGTTTAGGTCGGTAAACAAAGATGCAACACGAGATTTAGGTGCTGAATTGAAGCAAACCATTATTGCTCGACAATTACAAGATAATGTTTCGATGCAACAACCTTATGGAAGTTTAGTTGTAGGTAAATTGCTTGACAACACAATTATTCTTCACGCTCAACCTGAACTTTTTGTGTTACCACAAAGCGATAAATTAGGCATCTTTAATAGATACAGTGGTTTGTTCGGCACATTGGAAGACCATGCAAAAAACCCTAAAAAAACAGAGAAATCCTTTGCCGATGCCGATAAAATAGTACAAAGTCATCAATTAAATCAAAAATTATATAACAATGCTAACCATAAATTAATTGCCGAAGAATATGCAAAAGCCCGTGTTTTTGATATTTTGATTGGCGATTATGGAAAACACCAAGACAATTGGAAATGGGCTGGTTATAAAACGGATACAGGTTATTATTATCGCCCTATTCCTCGTGATAGAGATTTAGTTTTTGCAAAATGGGACGGGATAATTCCTTACATAGCCGACAGAAAATGGGCGTTAGAAGCAGGAGAAAATTTTGGTTATAAAATTAACGATGTTAAAAGTTTAATGTTTGTTGCAACTCACCCCGACCGATTTTTAACCAACGAGTTAGATAGAGAACAATGGCTAAATGCTGCAAAATATATACAAACACAACTTACCGATGAAAAAATTGAAGAAGCCGTAAAAACAATGCCGAAAGAAATTTATGACTTATCGGGCAAAGAAATTGAGCAAAAACTAAAAACTAGAATTAAAGCCTTAGATAAATATGCCTTAACCTATTATCTTTTACTCGCCAAACAAGTAGATGTTGTTGGCACAAACGAAAGAAATTATTTTGAAGTAATTCGCAACGAAAACAAAACGGTTGAGGTTAGTATTTTTAACATCGTAAACGATTCATTAAAAGGAACAAAACGGTTTTATCATCGAGTTTTTTCACCTAAAGAAACGAAAGAAATTAGGTTGTATGGTTTGGGAGGAAAAGATGTGTTTACTATTTCTGGAAACACCAAAAGCTCAATTAAAATTATTGTTGTTGGTGGTGATGGTGCCGATAATATTACAGATAATTCATCGGTAGCAACTATCGGAAAACAAACTAAAGTGTATGAAGACAGTAAAAAAGCCTCATTAAATTTAGGTAAGGAAGCCAAACAAATCAACACTTGGAATAAAGATGCTTACGATTTTCAACCCAATGCTTTTGAATACAACAGGTATATGCCCGCTTTTTCGTTGGGTTATAATGCTGATAACGGCTTTCAAATTGGTGGAGGCGTTTCGTTTACCCTAAAAGAAAAGTATGGAAAACAAGATTTTGCTTCTAAGCACAGCTTTAGTATTGCCGCTTCAACCGAAGACAACAACATTTTTAAATACAAGGGCAGGTGGCACCATATCATTCAAAAATGGGATGTTCAAGGTGGGTTGCTTTTAGCGAATCATAACAAATTAGTTAATTTTTTTGGTGTAGGAAACAATACCGAAAAAATAGATAGCTTAAATGCAATTGATTTTTATAAAACTACTTATAATTCGTATGAGGCAAATCTTGGTTTAGTGCGTGATTTTTGGAAAAAAAGCAGCGTTAGTTTTGGGGTTGAATATCAAAAAAATGAGGCACAAATAAGCCAAAACACTATTCTTTTTTCAGACGCATCAAACAATACATTTGGAAAAAACGACAATAATATTTTAATAAGTGCTGCCGAAATTGATATTGATTTTAGAGATAAATCCGATTTACCAGAGAAAGGAATTAGAGCTTTTGTAAATTATAAAAACGGGATATTAACCAATAGTGATGGGAGCTACAACATTGCAAGCGGATTTTTAGAACACTATTTTTCTGTTTATCTTCCTTCGCCTATAACCTTAGGTTTAAAAATTGGCGGTTCATTAAGCGAAGGAGAAATTCCATTTTATAATTTAGTTTATTTAGGGCAGAAAAATAACCTTAGAGGCTATAAAAACAACCGTTTCACTGGAAAATCAACCGTTTTTACAAATACGGAGCTTCGCATTCAACTGGCAAAATTTAATTCTGGTTTTGTTCCTATGAAACTAGGAATTAAGGGCTTTTTTGATGCAGGCAGGGTTTTTTCAGATTTTGATAAATCCGACAAATGGCACAACGCTGTTGGTGGTGGTTTTTATTGGGTGTTTTTAGATGAACAATTTACCTTAAACATCTCTGTTGCTCATTCATCAGAAGAAAATAATTTAATTTTATTTAGCCTAGGGAAAGCATTTAATTAGGATTTTAAAAAATAATTTAGCTTTCCCTCAGCTTGACATTTTAGGTTTTCTTTCTGTATTTTTATGTAGAATTAGAGTTTATTCTGAGTTTATCGAAGTGAAGTAAGAACAAAGTATTTTGCCTATTTCGGCACTCAATGTGACAAAATACAGAAACATTGTCGTTATCCCG
The DNA here is from genome assembly GCA_002841035.1 of Bacteroidetes bacterium HGW-Bacteroidetes-12. Classification (GTDB taxonomy): domain Bacteria; phylum Bacteroidota; class Bacteroidia; order Flavobacteriales_E; family Vicingaceae; genus BRH-c54. Next base: position 2,905 of record PHDR01000111.1, read on the forward strand.
AACTCAGGTTAAAAAAACTGTGATTTTAAGTAATGAGTAAAAATTGCTTTAGTTTTTTATATTTGCAACATGAAAAAGTTGTATTTACTAAAAGATTATCTTATCTATTTTTTCAAAGCTACCAATCAACATGGAATACATTCGCCTTTTGTGTATGAACTTTATAACAATGTTATAAAAGACCAAACTTCATTCTATGCTTTTGCAGATATTGAATCCATCAGAGCAATGTTGTTGCTTAGCAATCAGGAAATTGATGTAAAAGATTTTGGTGCTGGTTCAAAATTAACAACATCCAACAAACGAAAAATTTCATCTATCGTTAAAAATGCAGCAAAATCACCAAAATATGGTCAATTGCTTTTTCGGTTGGTGAATCGTTTTAAACCTTCCACAGTATTAGAAATAGGAACTTCATTAGGAATCAGCACCATGTATTTGGCTGCTACAAGCAAAAAAACAAACGTCATAACCATTGAAGGTTGCCCAACTATCTCAAAAATTGCAACTATCAATTTCAAAAAAATTGGTTTTGAAAACATAACGCTTCAGAATGGAAAATTTGATGAAATACTCCCCAAAATTATTGCTAAAGAAAACGTGTTTGATTTTGTTTTTTTTGATGGAAACCACACCGAAAAAGCTACAATTATCTATTTTAATTGGTGTTTAGAGAAAGCCAACGAACAAAGTATTTTTGTTTTTGATGACATTTATTGGTCGGAAGAAATGAAACGTGCGTGGCAAGAAATTAAAAAACATCCAAAAGTTACCTCCACCATTGATTTGTTTTTTTTAGGCATTGTATTCTTTAATTCAGATTTGAGTAAGGAACATTTTGTATTGCGATTTTAGAAACTAGGAACCCTAATTGTTCTAATTTTTTTGTGAGAAGTTGATTTTGATAAGCTTTTTTTAGCGTATATTCATTGGCAATCGTTTTTATTTTTCGTGAACGCAATTCACGAATGCTGTCTGCTAAAGTAGGTTGGATTGCTTTTTTTACAAAACAAAAATATAGTTTAAAACATTGTAAAACAAATAGTTATATGTTTTCTGTGTCTTGTTTATCAAAATTTACCGAGCAACGGTCTAACATTTTGCGAAAGCAAAAGATTCTAATGTATAGGTGATGTAAAAAGAAAGCATTAATTTTGTTTATTACACTCCAAATTAACACCTCATGTTCAAACTTCATTTATTTCTTTTACTAAAACTTCCCAATGCTTTCTTTTCAGGAGTACGAGTAAAATCATTACAAGAAAACAGTTGCATTACTTCTGTGAAACATCGTTGGATAAATCAAAACCCTTTTGGCTCTATTTATTTTGCTGTGTTGGCTATGGCTTCAGAACTAAGCACTGGAGCATTGGTACTTCAGAAAATTAAAACAAGTAACAAAAAAGTTTCGATGTTGGTTACCCATCAAAAAAGTACTTTTCTAAAAAAAGCCAAAGGACGAATTAATTTTACTTGCACCGATGGAAAATTAATTGATGAAGCCTTAAACAAATCAATAGAAACTGGTGAAGGAGTTTCCTTTTGGATGAAATCCATAGGAATAGATGAAGAAAATGAAGTGGTAACAGAAATGGAATTTGAATGGAGCTTGAAAGTGAAAAATATTTCCTGAATTAAATAACTCCTCTCCTAACTACTCAAGGCACTCCTAAGTACTTTTAACTCCTAAGTATTTCACCTCTACTCTAATTTCTTGTAATAATACAACTCATGTTCTATCAATTCTGGATGAAAAATTTTAATCAAATCTTTCAAAACAATATGCGGATTAACAACTCCAGATTCCCAATAATCATTACCCAAAGCTGCATTTTCTCTTAAATTATTATTGTAAATTTTTTGTTGTTTCAATGCCTTGAAATTCTCTAACACCTTATCTGTTTCAACAATTTCATTAATTGAATGATACGCATTCACATTCAACCAAAAATCTGCATTCAGTGCCTCATCTAAAATAACTTCCTTACTTTTTATAAAACTCCGCTCTTCCTGATTATCTGCCCACAAATAAGTTGCTCCTGCATCTTTAAAAAGCTGTGCCTGAAAAGACAACCCTCCTGGCACATGCCAAGCACCATTCCAAGGCATTCCTGAAAAAACAGTGGTTTTATTATTTGCAGACATTGCTATTTCAACTAGTTTTAGGTATTCTTGTTCTATGTTATTAAAAATAGAATCTGCTTTTTCTTCTTCATTATAAAAAGCAGCCATAAATTTTATCCATTCGGCTTGTCCTAATGGATGGGTTTCCATATATTCTGCATTTAAAACAGTAGTTAGCCCCAATGACGAGAATTTGTTAATCTTAGCTGTTGAAGATTGATCTATCCCATAAGCCATAATTAATTCAGGTGCAATACTTAGCAATAATTCATAATTTACAACCTCATGCTGTCCTACTTCTTTAATTTCATTGTTTTCAATTCTATTTTTTATTGCAGGGCTACTCACATAATTACACCCTGAAATTCCAACTATGGTATGTTGTTGCTGAAGTTTTTCAATAAATGAAATATGCGTAAGGCTTAAACAAACAATAGAAGAAATAGGTGTCTTAATAAATATTCCTTTAACATTTGATGGTTTCTCATGTTCATAAAGAATATATTGGTATGATGATGTTTCTCCTTTCCATGGAGAATTCAATTGAATTACTTTATATCCATCATAATAATTAATAGAAAAACCTTTCGCATAAAAGATAGATGCTTGTTTTAAAACCCTATTTGTAATGTTTTCTTGTTTTTTATTTTCGCACGAATTAAAAAAAAGAAAAAAAATGATGGTTAAAAATTTTAGCACTACGGTAATTGGTTTATGCCTGCTTAACAATTTCTATAATGTTTTGGTTAATTTTTTCACTTAAATCATCTGTGGGCAAATCGTTATCATCTAATCCAAATGGATCTTCTATTTCTTCAGCAATAATTTCTATAGAAACAAACACATAAAATATGAACATACTAATTGGAATAGACCAATAACCAAAATCGGGAAAAAATCCAAGAGGGACGGTAAGAATGTAAATGAAAATAAATTTTTTAATATAAAGTGTGTAGGAAAATGGAATGGGCGTGTTTTTTATCCTTTCGCACGCACCTAAAATATCTATGAAATTTTTAATTTCCTTATCTAACAACAACACGTCTATATCAGAAATCTGTTTATTTTTTTTCCATTCAGCCAATTGTTTGAAAAGCAAATTTATGAATGCATTAGGAATATGATTGAATGATTTTATAATTTCCATTTGAATTGGTGAAAGTTTAAATTCATCAAAATTATTTTCATCACGCAAATGATTTTTAAGTGCTATTGGAAATTGTTGTATTAAATTGATGAATAATTTTTTATCCTCACTTTCTAACAGTAAATGATTAATCTTAATTACAGCATAACGAGTGTTGTTTACCAACGCCCCCCATTGTTTTCGACCTTCCCACCAGCGTTCATAGGCAGTGTTCGTTCTGAAAACCAACAACATACCCATTACAAATCCTATTAGGGTGTGAATGGTAAAAGCATTTTTAAAAAGTTTAAAATCTAAACTTGGAAAAAAATAATGTAATCCAAAGTTTAGTGCTAAGGTATATATTCCAACAATTACTATTTCAGGCAATAAAATGCGAAGGGTATCACTTTTGTAGAGATGAAATATATGTCTGAACCAAAGCTTTGGATTGTATTTAATCATTAATCAAGCGATTGAAGTGATGCATTAGAAAGTTCAACCATTTTAGCAAATTCTTCTGGAGATAAATCGTTAAAATAAAAATTTATAGGGTTTATTGGAATATCATTTTTTCTAACCTCATAATGACAATGAGGTCCAACAGATTTCCCTGTATTTCCAACATAACCAATAACATCTCCTCTTTTTATCTTTTGACCTACTTTAACTCCAATTTCACTCATGTGTGCATAAAGGGTAATGTATCCATAACCATGATCAATTCGCACATGATTTCCATAACCAGAAGCCTCTGCATCTGACTGAATAATTATTCCATCTCCTGTTGCATAAATGGGTGTTCCTGTTGGTGCTGTAAAATCCATACCCGCATGAAATTTAGTGGTTTTATAAACAGGATCTGTTCTATATCCAAAGCCACTCGCCATTCGGGTTAAATCTTCATTTGAAACAGGCTGTATTGCTGGAATTGATGCCAACATTTTTTCTTTGTTTTTTGCCATTTTAAACACTTCATCAAACGACTTGGATTGAATGTACAATTGTTTTGAAAGTTGATCTATTTTCTTTGCTGTAGAGATAATTAAATCCGCATTGTTAAAACTTTCTAACTGTTCATATCGATTCACCCCTCCAAGACCAGCTCTTCTAATTTCTGTAGGAATAGGCTCTGCTTCGAAAATAACCCTATAAATGTTATCGTCACGCTTTTGAATATCTTCCATAACAAGATTAATTTTTTCCAATTTTTTATTCAATAATTTATACTGACCAATGAGTTGAGCATTTTCTATTTTTAGTTGCTTTTCTTTGGGAGAATCTATAAAAGTATAAACTACACCGTAAATGATAACTCCAACAACAAAACTTGCACTAAGAAAATAAAACGATCTTGCTAACTTTTGTTTCCAAGTAAGCTTAATTTTGTCGTAACTTAATGTGTGTGGATTGTATCTATATTTTACTTTTGCCATTCCAATTTATGTACTACTTTTGACAAATATAATAATTTTAATAGCAGGTAATCTTTCAATAACAATTTTAGTATTTATTTAACACTTTCAAAAACTATGAAATCTCAAGAAATTCGTGATACTTTTCTAACGTTTTTCAAACACAAAAAACACAAAATTGTAGCTTCTGCTCCAATGGTGATTAAAAATGACCCTACGTTGATGTTTACCAATGCAGGAATGAATCAGTTTAAAGATTTGTTTTTGGGAAATTCTCCAATTGTAGAGAAAAGAATTGCCGACACTCAAAAATGCTTGCGTGTTTCTGGTAAACACAACGATTTAGAGGAAGTGGGTGTTGATACTTATCATCATACTATGTTTGAGATGTTAGGCAACTGGAGTTTCGGAGATTATTTTAAAAAAGAAGCGATAGAATGGGCTTGGGAACTGTTGGTGGATGTTTATAAAATTGATAAAAACAGGTTATATTTTACCGTTTTTGAAGGCGATGCAGAAGATGGAACACCTCAAGATGATGAAGCTTTTGATTTATGGAAAAATTTATTAGAAAAAAATGGTTTAACTACCGATAAGATTTTAAAAGCCAACAAAAAGGATAACTTTTGGGAAATGGGCGATACAGGTCCTTGTGGCCCTTGTTCTGAAATTCATGTAGATTTAAGAAGTGATGAAGAAATTGCAAAAATTCCTGGCAGAGAATTAGTAAACAATGATCATCCTCAAGTTGTTGAAATTTGGAATTTGGTGTTTATGGAGTTTAACCGTATGGCTGATGGAAAATTAAAACCACTTCCTGCCAAACATGTGGATACAGG
>PHDR01000112.1 GCA_002841035.1 Bacteroidetes bacterium HGW-Bacteroidetes-12
GCGGAAATTTGTGTAATCTGTGGCAAAGAAAAGAAAAATATGTGGCTGAATAGTTACATATTTTTTAATTTATCTTTTCAATTTATTTTAAACTGTTAATAACTATTAATTAGTTGCTCCATTAATTAATTATAAGTTTTAGAACAATGCCGTAAGTTTGTGTTTTAGGCAACAAAAACACCAACCAACTTTGGCAACAGCAACAAAAACTGATACTACCACACCACTAATGAAGCAATACAACGCCATTAAGGCAAAGTATCCTGATGCAATGTTGCTTTTTAGAGTAGGCGATTTTTACGAAACATTTGGTGCCGATGCCATAAAAGCTTCATCTATTTTGGGCATAGTTTTAACCGCCCGAAACAATGGCGGCTCAAAGCTCGAATTAGCAGGCTTTCCGTACCATTCACTCAATACTTATTTGCCAAAATTGGTTCGATCGGGCTTGCGTGTTGCCATTTGCGACCAATTGGAAGCTCCAGATGCAACTAAAAAAATTGTTAAAAGAGGCGTAACCGAATTGGTAACACCTGGCGTAACGCTCAACGACCAAATTCTCGACCATAAATCAAACAACTTTTTAGCTGCCGTTTATTTAGGTAAAAAAGAAGCTGGAATTTCATTTTTAGACGTATCAACAGGCGAATTTTTAACCGCTCAGGGCAATATCGAATACATTGATAAACTCTTGCACGGATTCAACCCTTCGGAAGTACTTTTTTCTAAACAACACAAAAAAGAATTTATTGAAAATTTTGGCAACCAATTTTATACTTTTGGAGTAGAAGATTGGGTGTTTACCGAAGAATTTGGTAGAGAAATCCTCCAAAAACATTTTCAAACTAACACGCTTAAAGGTTTTGGTATTGAAGAACTTAACGCTGCCATTATTGCTGCTGGAGCTGCTTTGCACTATTTATCCGACACGCAGCACGAAAAACTCAACCACATTGCTGGTTTAGCAAGAATTGATGAAAATAAATACGTTTGGTTAGATAAATTTACTATCCGAAATTTAGAATTAATTTATTCGCCCAACGAAAATGCAAAAACACTTATTGATGTTATAGATAACTCCATAACACCTATGGGGGCAAGGCTTATTAAACGATGGATAACCCTTCCGCTAAAAGAAATGCAGCCCATAAACGACCGTTTAAATGTTGTAGCTAATTTTGTAAACGATGCCGATTTATCTGAACATCTTACCACATTTATTAAAGAAATTGGCGATTTAGAACGCCTCATTTCAAAAGTTGCCACAGCACGCATCAATCCTCGTGAAGTAGTTCAACTCAAAAGAGCATTAACCGCCATCGAACCCATAAAAAAAGCTTGTTCAACCACCAAAAATGCTTCGTTAAATAAAATTGGCGAACAACTTAATCCTTGCCTGTTGCTTAAAGAAAAAATTGAACAAACCATTCAAGATGACCCTCCTGTAGCAGTAATTAAAGGAAATGTAATTAAAAATAATGTTTCAGATGAGTTAGATGAACTCCGAAAAATTCTACATTCAGGAAAAGATGCCTTAGTAGATATTCAAGAAAGAGAAATTGAAAACACAGGCATTACAAGCCTAAAAATAGCGTTTAATAATGTTTTTGGATATTATATTGAAGTTAGAAACACGCACAAAGACAAAGTACCAGAAACTTGGCACAGAAAACAAACCCTAACGCAAGCCGAACGCTACATTACCGAAGAATTGAAAGAATATGAAAGCAAAATTTTAGGTGCCGATGAAAAAATTTTAGCAATAGAAACACAATTATTTACCGATTTAGTGTTAGAATTAGCCGACTATATTGCACCCATTCAGCTCAATGCAATGCTTATTGCTCAACTAGATTGCCTACTTTCTTTTGCCACCACTGCCAAAACAAACAATTATACTAAGCCCGAAGTAAACGAAAGCAACATTATTGATATAAAATTAGGGCGACATCCTGTAATAGAAAAACAACTTCCGTTAGATGAAGAATATGTGGCAAATGATGTTTATTTAGACGATACTACCCAACAAATTATGATGATAACCGGACCAAATATGTCGGGTAAATCGGCTTTGTTACGCCAAACTGCCTTGATAACATTAATGGCACAAATTGGCTGCTATGTGCCTGCCAAACACGCCAGCATAGGTGTTGTTGATAAAATTTTTACTCGTGTTGGAGCTTCCGATAACATTTCGCAAGGAGAATCTACTTTTATGGTAGAAATGAACGAAACAGCAAGTATTTTAAATAATTTATCGAACCGAAGTTTAATTTTATTAGATGAAATTGGTAGAGGCACAAGCACCTACGATGGAATTTCTATTGCGTGGAGCATAGCCGAATTTTTGCACGAACATCCAACAGCAAAAGCAAAAACATTATTTGCAACCCACTATCACGAACTAAACGATATGACCAATGTGTTTAAACGCATTAAAAACTTTAATGTATCGGTTAAGGAAATTAACAATAAAATACTGTTTTTAAGAAAATTAGCTCAAGGTGGAAGTAACCATAGTTTTGGAATTCACGTAGCAAAAATGGCAGGAATGCCAAAAAAAATGTTAGACAGAGCCAATGAAGTATTAAAACAACTAGAAAGCTCGCACGTTGGGCAAGGAAAAAAAGCTAAAGTAAAAACTACTACCGATGTTGCCGATATGCAACTGAGTTTTTTTCAATTAGATGACCCTGTGTTAGAACAAATTAAAGAAGAATTGGTTTCGATAGATATTAATACATTAACTCCCGTTGAAGCATTGATGAAACTGAACGAGATTAAAAAAATGGTAGGTGGAAAATAAATACAATTGAATTAAAGGATAAAAAAATGAAATGAACTACCCCTAAATTAAATCTTCGACTGATAAGTAAATAATTCGTAATAACGTCCTTTCAAAGCAATTAATTCATCATGATTTCCTTTTTCAATTATTTTACCTTGTTCGACTATCAATATTTGGTCTGCCCTACGTATGGTGCTCAATCGGTGAGCAATCACAAAAGTAGTTCTTCCTTGCATTAAATTACCTAAGCTTTCTTGAATCAATGCTTCACTTTCTGTATCTAAATTTGATGTGGCTTCATCCAATATCAAAATTTTTGGATCGGCTAATACGGCCCTAGCAATAGCAATACGTTGTCGTTGCCCTCCCGAAAGTTTAACTCCTCTCTCCCCTATTATAGTTTCTAACCCCTTATCAAACCTATCTGTAAATTCATTTACATAGGCTGCTTTTACAGCTGCTTGTATAGCTTCTTCCGAAGCTTGTGGTCGTGGAAAAATAATATTTTCTCTAATACTTCCTTCAAATAAAAAATCATCTTGTAACACAACACCCAAATGTTTTCGATAACTATTCAATGTAACCTTTGATAAGTCTTTTCCATCTATGGTAATCTTCCCTGATTTTGGAGTTAAAAAGGAAGATACCAAGCCAGCAATAGTAGATTTTCCTGAACCAGAAGTCCCAACCAAGGCTGTTAGCGAACCTAAGGGTGCATTAATGTTCACATTTAAAATTACATCTTTATCCTCCTCATAAGCAAAAGATACATCTTCAAAAACAACATCTCCTTTCACTTCTTTCAACTCAATGACACGATTTTCTGAGTCATGCTCTGATTCCATATTCATAATTTCTTCCGTTCTATCTAAACCAGCAAAACCTTCTGTTAGCTGGCTACCAATGTTACTCATTTGCACAATTGGAGCTATCATAAAACCTAAATAGAGTGTAAAAGCCAAAAAATCTCCAAAAGTTAAATCATTATTCATAATCATATACCCCCCAATACCCATAATGCCCGTAGAAGCAATTCCTAATAACAAAGTAGCTGAACTTGTTATTAATGCGGTAGATGTAAGGCTTTTTTTGATGTTTAAAAACAATTTTTCTACACCCGATTCAAAACTTTTAATTTCTTGCTGCTCTGCATTAAATCCTTTCACCACTCTAACACCATTTAAAGTCTCTGTTAAACGACCAGTAACCTCAGCATTAATTTTACCTCGTTCTCTAAAAATAGGGCGAATAAATGCAAATGCTTTTAGTGCAATAAATCCAAAAATAGCAACCGGAACAAGCACATAAGCAGTCATCATTGGGCTTATTTTTACTAGTAATACTAAAGAAACAATTGCCGTTAGTGTTCCGCCTACTAGTTGAACTAATCCTGTTCCAACTAAATTCCTAACACCTTCCACATCGGTCATAATTCTTGAAACTAACTCTCCTGACTTGCTATTATCGAAAAAACTAACAGGAAGACTCAATATTTTTTGCTGTACTTTTACTCGTAATTGAGCTATTAAATGCTGTGCTTCAACGCTAAGTAATTTTGTTAACAAAAAAGAAGTTATTGCTTGTATAAAAATGGCTCCAACAACAATAATAATAATGATGTATAGCTTGTTAAAGTCTTTGTTTACAATCACATCATCAATTAGGTATTTTGATGCTCCTGGAAGAATTAAACTTGCTAATCGACTAATTACTATAAGAATTAATCCAACAAAAAGTAATTTTTTTCTAGGCCAAATAATGGTTTTAAATATACTACTAATAGATACTTTGGTCTTGTTCATTGAGATAATTTAGTTTGCAAAATTACTTCTAAAACAATCTTTTTAGTTGCTTTATTTACAATTTATATTTACAAAATGTATTATCCTGAGTTCGGGATAACGACAAAGTTTCTATACTTTCTCACATTGAGTGTACCGCACTATTACGAAATGTATCGAAATGGACAAAATATACCGCACCCACTCCCTGAGGCTGATCGGAAAACTTAAACACTTTTAGAGTGCATATACCTGAAACTATCAATATTTTGCTTAACCCGAACTCAGGTTAGTTTAATAAATTTTATGCCTGCAATAAGTTATCAAAATGTATTAACAACAATTGAAAAAAAATAAATTTTAATCGACTTTTGCAAAAAATAAATATTATGCAACAATACCTCTCTCTTCTCGATCATATTTTAGCTAACGGAGTTCAAAAAGGAGACCGAACAGGAACAGGAACTTTGAGTTGTTTTGGTTATCAAATGCGTTTTGATTTGAGTGAAGGATATCCATGTCTAACAACAAAAAAACTACATCTAAAATCTATCATCCACGAATTGCTTTGGTTTATAAAAGGCGATACCAACATCAATTACCTGAAAGAAAACGGTGTGAATATTTGGAATGGTTGGGCAGATGAAAAAGGCAATTTAGGTCCTGTTTATGGCTATCAATGGCGAAACTGGAATGGCGAAGGAATTGACCAACTTTCTGAACTGATAGAACAAATAAAAACCAACCCTAACAGCCGAAGATTACTAATTTCTGCGTGGAACCCAAGTGTTTTACCCGATACTTCTGTTTCTTTTTCCGAAAATGTTGCCAACGGAAAAGCCGCTCTTCCTCCTTGTCATGCTTTTTTTCAATTTTATGTTGCCAACGGAAAGCTTTCTTGCCAGCTTTATCAACGAAGTGCCGACACCTTTTTAGGTGTTCCTTTTAACATTGCTTCTTATGCCTTGTTTACCATGATGATTGCTCAAGTTTGCAACCTCGAATATGGTGAGTTTGTTCACACTTTTGGTGATGTTCATTTGTATAACAACCACATTGAACAAGCTAAAATGCAGTTGCAACGTGAACCAAAAAAACTACCAACTATGAAAATTAATCCTACTGTGAAAAGTATTTTTGACTTTACCTATGATGATTTTGAGTTAGTAAATTATGAACCACACCCACACATAAAAGCAGAAGTTTCGTTGTGATTTTTTTAACCGATTCAACTCAATTCACATTTATCTCAAAAAAAATAATTAAAAAACAACAAAAAAGTAATAAAATTGTTACTTTTGCAATATCAAAACTTCTATGAAGTTAACAGAAATATTAAAACGCTTACTAAATGACGGTTGGACACAGGTGTCGCAAAAAGGAAGTCATCGTCAATTTAAGCATCCTGTTAAAAAAGGAGGGTTACAGTTCCTGATCACGGCAGGAACATAGATTTACCAAAAGGAACAGAAAACTCTATATTAAAACAAGCAGGATTAAAGTAAATTCAATGAAAAAAACAATAAAAATAATAGTTGAAAAAGCCGCTGAAGGTTTCACAGCGTATATTCCAGATTTACCTGGTTGTGTTAGTTTTGGTAACAGTTTAGATGAAGTTAAAAGCAACATAAAAGAAGCTATTCAATTTCAAATTGAAGGTATGAAAGAGGATGGAGAATTAATTCCATTAAATCTTCAAGGAGATTTTAATGTTGAATTAAAATTAGATGTCGCTCAAGTTTTTAATCTTTACCAAAGTATTAACGCAAGTGGATTTGCAAAGCGAATAGGAATGAATAAAAGTTTATTAATTCAATATGTAAATGGTATAAAAAAACCTTCAGAACGACAAGCAAAACGAATTTTAGAAGGCATTGTAGATTTTGGCAAAGAGTTAAGCCATATTCAAATATAACATAGGAACTGTTACGAAATAACCTGTATATTTTTTATTTTCTGTCATATTTTTTTCGTCCCGATGGCTATCTCAACATCTTAACATCTTAACATCTCAATATCTTAATATCTTAACATCTTAACATCTAAACTAATACTGTTCTTTTTTATTAGGAAAATCAAGCGATTTCACATCTTTAATGTAAGCCTCAACCGAACCTTTAATTTCTTCATACAAATTATTATATCTTCTTAAAAAACGAGGGCTAAACTCATGCGTAATACCCAACATATCGTGCAAAACCAACACTTGCCCATCAACACCATTCCCTGCACCAATTCCAATAATTGGGATTTTAACCTCTTTAGCGACTTTTGTTGCCAAATGAGCTGGAATTTTTTCCAAAACAATAGCAAAACAACCTGCATCTTCTAACAATTTTGCATCCTCCAACAATTTTTTTGCTTCTTCTTCTTCTTTGGCTCTTACTACATACGTTCCAAATTTATAGATAGATTGAGGTGTTAATCCTAAATGCCCCATAACAGGAATACCAGCCGAAAGAATTCGTTCTATCGATTCTAGAATTTCGCTTCCACCTTCCATTTTAACCGAATGAGCTCCTGATTCTTTCATTATGCGAATAGCCGAAGAAAGTGCCTCTTTAGAATTACCTTGATAGGAACCAAATGGCAAATCTACAACAACTAATGCTCGTTGTGCTGCTCTTACCACAGAAGAAGCGTGATATATCATTTGGTCTAAGGTAATGGGCAAGGTTGTTTCATGTCCAGCCATCACATTTGAAGCCGAATCGCCCACCAAAATAATATCAATTCCTGCTGTGTCAATAATTTTAGCTAACGAAAAATCATAGCCTGTTAGCATGGCTATTTTTTCATTGTTATATTTCATCTCTTGAAGAATATGCGTGGTTATTCTTTTAATATCGTTAGTATGAATTGACATAGTTTTAAGTTTAATTTACAAAAAACAAAACTACAAATATTGTTTCTTTTATTAGAAAAATCTTACTTTTGTCTTCTTATATTTTAATTTCATTCTATGAACAAACTTTCTTTAATAGCAATAACAATAGCTTCTTCTTTATTATTCTCTTGTAATGATAATGTTGACATTAATGCCGATTTTCAGGACATTACCGTTGTTCATTCTGCAATAGACCCTAATGATACGGAACATTATGTAAAAATTAATCGTGCATTTTTGCAAGATGGTGTTGATGCCAATGAATTAGCCGCTAATTCTGATAATTTTAACTATCCTGCTGGAGAACTTTCTGTTACTGCGCAAGAAATCAATAGTGGCAATGGTAATGTATTAAAAACTTATAATTTAGTACGAACTGTAAATGAAAGACCTAAAAACCCAGGTATTTTTGCTAACGACTCTAATGTGTTATATAAATTTACTGAAGCCAGCATTGAAAGAAATAATATTTACCGAATAAAAATATACAATAACAAATTAGACAAAGAAATTACTTCCGAAACTAAAATTGTAGGAACAAATACAGTTACAACTCCTTCACAATCTCAAAAAATGGGATTTTGGACAGGGGATGTTGGTAGTGGAGCTTATGTAAGTCGTTCTATTTCTTTTACAACAGGCAAGAACATAGGAAGAGTTGAAGCTCGTTTAGTTTTTAATTATATAGATCATTTTACGGTTGCAAGTGGATTATCTCCAATTAGTAGAAGAATAGTTATGAGGTTAGGT